>NZ_JBHMIQ010000021.1:0-115101 GCF_048060315.1 Micromonospora sp. LOL_013 | reverse complement strand
TCGTCGGGGCTGCGCCCCGACGCTGCCGCCTGCCCACTCACGGTTGTTTTTCCGGTCAGATTCCGGCGTTCGCCCCGCTGCTGGAGCAGGTCAAGGCTCGACTGGGGAGCCTGGCGGGTGTGGTGATCGTCGCGGACGCGTTGCACGCCCAGGTGGCCCACGCTCGTGCCGTCGCCGCTGCCGGCGGACACCTGTACGTGTCGGTCAAGGCCAACCAGCCGACGTTGTTCGCCCAGCTCAAACGCCTTCCGTGGGCGCGGGTGCCGGTCGGGGACCAACACCGCGACGTCGGGCACGGCCGCCGGGAGACCCGTACCGTCAAGGCGTTGACCCTCCAGACTCCCGGTGGCATCGGCTTCCCGCATGCCCAGCAGGCCGTCCGGATCACCCGTACCCGCACAACCGCCGGTAAACGCACACGAGAGACCGTCTACCTGGTGGCGTCACTGCCCGCAGCCGACGCCCGACCTGCTGAACTGCAGCAATGGGCCCGTCTGGAATGGCACATCGAGAACCGGCTGCACTGGGTCCGGGACGTGACCTTCCGCGAGGACGCCCACCGGGCTCGTACCGGCAACGGGCCCGCTGTCGCGGCGGTCCTGCGCAACACCGCGATCGGGTTCCACCGTGGCAACGGCGAGACCAACATCGCCAGAGCCACCCGCCGCGCCGCCCGCCGCCCCCACGACCTCATCACGACCGTGACCAGCAGTTACCCCACTACGCAATGACCCTGAGGTCCGGGGCCGGGAAGGGCGCGCCGGCCCACTGCCAGGTGAGCCGGCGCAATTGTTCCGATCTTCAGGAATTGCTGGTCAGTAGCAGAGCAGGGTGACGTTCGCGGTGTAGTAGTAGTCGCTGATCTGGGTCACGTACGAGTTGACGACGAAGCAGTCGATGAAGGGGTTGTAGCCATCCATCTGCGCCCACGTCTCGGCCTGGAACCTGGCGCTGAGGGTGGCGCTGCTCGCGCTGCCTCCGCTGCCGTAGCCGTAGTAGTAGCCGACCGCAGCCGTGCTGGCGGACGTGGTGCTGGCCTGGGCGTTGGACGACGACTCGGCGGCGACCGCGGCGGTCCCGGTGGCGGCCATCGCGCCCACGACCATCGCCGCGGTGACGGCGACTCTTGCGAGAGTACGCACGGATGTCCCCTTCCTGTTGCGGATTTGATTTCACGGTAACAGCGGCATTCGTGCTCGGCAATGCCTTGTCGTTATTCGGCTCGCGGCGGCGGGGCTGGGGCGACCTGCGACAACTACGAAAAGTCGAAATTGAACTGCGGTTGACCAGTGGTTTTGTGAACTGCATTCATCTGCATGATCTCGCAAACCGCGCGTACCCAGTCAGGCGAGGGCAGGCGAGGTCAGTCAGGGTCAGAGCGGGACCGGGTGCGGACCGGGAGTCGGACCTCAGGCGGAGTCGCGCCGGACGAGCTCGGTGGGCAGCACCACGGCCGGCCCGACGACCTCGCCGTCGGCCAGCCGCAGTAGCAGCCGGGCCAGCGTCCGGCCGATCTCCTGGATCGGCTGGCGGACGGTGGTCAGCGCCGGGTCCAGGTAGCCGGCCATCTCGATGTCGTCGAAGCCGATGATCGCGACGTCGTCGGGCACCCGGCGGCCGGCTTCCCGCAGCGTACGGATGGCACCGTGGGCCATCAGGTCGGAGGCGACGAAGACGGCGTCCAACGCCGGGTCGTCCTCGAGCAGCTGACGCATCGCGACCGCGCCCGACTCGCGGGTGAAGTCGCCGGCGGCGACCAGCGACCGCCCACCAGTCTCCCGGATCACCGTACGGTAGCCGGCCAGCCGGTCCACCCCGGCGATCATGTCCTGTGGGCCGGCAATCGTCGCCACTCGCCGCCGGCCGGACTCCAGCAGGTAGCGGACCGCCCGCTCGGCACCGGCCTCGTTCTCCACGTCCACGTACGGCACCCCGGCGCTGACCTGGCCCATCGGTCGGCCGCTGCACACCACCGGCAGGCCGCTGCGGGCCAGGGTGCCGGGCATCGGGTCGACGCCGTGGATCGAGGCGAACATGACGCCGTCAACGTGTCGGCCCAGGGCGTACCGCTCGACCCGGTCGTGGCTGCCGACCGAGCCGGACATCATCAGCACCAGCTGCTTGTCGGCGGCTTCCAGCTCCTGGCTGACGCCGTGGATGATGCCGGGGAAGACCTGGTCGTCGGAGAAGACCCGGGTGGCGGTCTCCGGCAGGATCAGTCCCATCGAGTCGGTGCGCTGGGTGACCAGGCTGCGGGCGGCCAGGTTGGGGACGTACCCCAGCTCCTGGACCGCCCGGCGGACCGCGTCCTGGATGGGTTCGGCGACGGTGGTGGAGCCGTTCACCACCCGTGAGACGGTGGCCCGGGACACGCCGGCCCGGCGGGCCACCGCCTCCAGCGTCGGACGTTCCCTGGCCATGCTCACGCCTGTGCTCCCCGTCTGTGAAGGTCCCGCCCCTCGGTGAACGCCAGCGGCTCAGCCGATGCCGTTGCGGCGGATCACCTCTTGGTACCACCGTGCGCTGGCCTTTGGCACCCGCCGCTGGGCCAGGTAGTCCACATACACGATGCCGAATCGCTTGGCGTAGCCGTACGACCACTCGAAGTTGTCGAGGAGTGACCACACCAGGTAGCCGCGCAGGTCAACCCCGGCGGCGATCGCGGCGTGCGCGGCCCGCAGATGCCCGTCCAGGTAGGCGACCCGGTCGGTGTCGTCGACCCGGTCGCCGTCGGGGTGCAGCTGGTCGGGGAAGGCGGCGCCGTTCTCCGTGATGATCATCGGTACGCCCGGGTAGTCCCGCCCCAGTTTGCTCAGCAGCGCGGTCAACCCGGACGGCTGGATCTGCCAACCCATGTCGGTCAGCGGCGGTGCCGGGGCGATGAACTCGATGCCCTCGGTGCCGGGAAACGCCCCGCCGCCACCGGGCGCACCCTCCTTCGCCGCCAGGTAGGTGGGGGAGTAGTAGTTGATACCGAGCAGGTCGATCGGCTCGCCGATGATCCTCTCGTCGCCGTCGCGGATGTGGTCCAGGTCGGTGAACCGGCTGACGTGGTCGAGGATGCGCTGCGGGTAGCCACCGCGCAGGATCGGATCGAGGAAGATTCGGTTCTGCAGGTCCTCGACCAGCTCGACCGCCTTGGCGTCGGCTTCGCCGGCCGGGTCGGCGGGGAACGCCGAGGTCGGGTTGACCGTGATCCCGACAGTCGACGCGCCGGCGGCGCGTAGCGCCTGGTTGGCCAGCCCGTGGCCGAGTAGCAGGTGGTGCACGGTCTGGAAGGTGGCGGCCGGGTCGGTACGGCCCGGGGCGTGCAATCCGGAGCCGTAACCCAGGTACGCCGAGCACCACGGCTCGTTGAGCGTGGTCCAGGTCTGGACCCGGTCGCCGAGCCGGGCGTACACGGCCCGCGCGTACTCAGCGAAGGCCTCGGCCGTCTCCCGGTTGGTCCAGCCGCCCCGGTCCTCCAGGGTCTGCGGCAGGTCCCAGTGGTAGAGGGTGATGATCGGCTCGATGCCGCGCCCGCGCAGCTCGTCGACGAGCCGGTCGTAGAAGTCCAGCCCGTGCGGGTTGACCGGGCCGGTGCCGTCCGGCTGTACGCGCGGCCAGGCGATGGAGAACCGGTAGGTGTGCAGCCCCAGTTCGGCCATCAACGCCACGTCGTCGCGGTAGCGGTGGTAGTGGTCGCAGGCCACGTCCCCGGTGTGCCCGGCGTGCACCTTGCCCGGCGTACGGCTGAACGTGTCCCAGATCGACGGGCCGCGACCGGCTTCCCGGGCAGCGCCTTCGATCTGGTACGACGCGGTCGCCGCGCCCCAGATGAACGAGTCGGGGAATCGTACGGGCTCGTTGGAGTTCGTCACGCCTTGACAGCACCTTCCATGATGCCGCCGATGATCTGACGGCCGAAAATGATGAACACGATCAGTAGTGGCAGCGTAGCGAGCGCCGTACCGGTGAAGACCTGCGACATATCGTTGTAGTAGCCGTTCGACAGTGCCCGCAGCGACAGCTGCACGGTCGGGTTCTCCGGGTCGTTGAGCACCGCGTACGGCCAGAGGAAGTCGTTCCACATGGTCATGAAGGTGAGCAGGCCGAGCACGGCGGCGGCGGGGCGTAGCGCCGGCAGCACCACGTTCCAGTAGATCCGTAGCGTGGAGCAGCCGTCGACCCGGGCCGCCTCGATCAGCTCGGTGCTGACCGCCTGGCTGGCGTACTGGCGCATCAGGAACACCCCGAAGCCGGTGACCAGCGCCGGCACGATGACCGCGGCGAGCCGGTCGTTCCAGTCCAGCTGGCTCATCAGCATGTACAGCGGGATGACGCCGAGCTGGGTCGGCACCATCATCGTCGCGATGATCACCAGCAGCAGGGCGTTGGAACCCTTGAACCGAAGTTTGGCGAAGGCGAACCCGGCCAGCGACGAGAACAGCACCACCGAGAAGGTGACGGTGCCGGCGACGATCGCCGAGTTGATCATGCCGGTGAGGAAGTACGCGTCCGGGTTGTTGAACAGCCGCTCGATGTTGCCCGGCAGGTTGCCGCCGGGGGTGAGCGGCGGCGGGATCTGCCCCATCGCGTCGCTGGACCGAGTGGCGACCACGAACATCCAGTAGATCGGGAAGATCGACATCAGCCCGGCGACGATCAGCGTCGCGTACGTCAGTTTGCTGGCGCTCCACAGGTGCTGACTGGCTTTCACGGTGCTCACCCCTGCTTCCGGGTGCTGTTGCCGAGCCGGCGGATCACCAGCACGTTGATCAGCGAGATGACGACGATCAGGGCGAACAGCATCCAGGCGATCGCCGAGCCGTAGCCGAAGTTGAAGTGCGGCGCGAAGGCGTTCTCGAACATGTACATGGTCATCGTCTGCGACTCGCGCAGCGGCCCACCCCGGATCGGGTTGGGTCCGGAGTTGAACAGCAGCGGCTCGGTGAACAGCTGCAGTCCGCCGATGGTGGAGATGATGACGCAGAAGACGATCGTCGGCCGCAGCATCGGCACGGTGATCGACCAGAACTGCCGGGCGGGGGGTGCGCCGTCGATCGCCGCCGACTCGTACAGGTCCTTCGGGATGGACTGCATCGCGGCCAGGAAGATCAGCGCGTTGTAGCCGGTCCACCGCCAGTCGACCATCGTCGAGATCGCCACCCAGGCGCCGAACCTGGTGTTGCGCCAGTCGATGGCGTCGATGCCGATCAGGTCCAGCGCCCAGTTGATCATGCCGAACTCGCGGCTGAACAGCTGACCGAAGACGATCGCCACCGCCGCCGTCGAGGTGATGTTCGGGATCAGGATGCTCATCCGGAACGACGTACGGGCCCGCAGCTGCCGGTTCAACAGGTGGGCCAGCCAGAGCGCCAGCAGCAGCTGCGGCACGGTGGAGATGACGAAGATGCCCAACGTGTTGAGCACCGAGTTCCAGAAGTCGCCGTCGCCGAGTAGCCGGCTGTAGTTGTCGAAGCCGACGAACGGGTGCTCGGCGGCGAGCAGGTCCCAGTCGTGCAGCGACACCCAGAACGTGTAGCCCAGCGGGTAGGCGCCGAAGATCGCGAACAGCACGAAGAACGGCGCGATGTACAGGTACGGGGATGCTTTGGTGTCCAGCCGGGCCAGCCACAGCCGGGGCCGCCGGTGCGGCGGCTCGGGCTGTCGCCGGGCCGGCCGGGTGGCGTCGGCGGCCGGCTGCTCCGGCCCGACCTGTGCCACCCGGCCTGCGGTCACTTCTCGGCCGCCGTCTTGGCGTTGTTCACCGCGTCGGTCCAGCCCTCGTCGGGCGTACGCTGACCCAGCTCGACCGTTCGGACGGCGTTCTCCACCTCGGTGCGGACCGCCTGGTTTTTCGGTCCCATGTAGACCGGCTTGAGGTTTTTGGCGCCCTCACCGAAGATCTGCCCGATCGGGGCGTCGTTGAAGTACTCGCTGGTCGCCTCCAGGATCGCCGGGTCGTCGAGCGCCTGCGGCGACGACGGCAGCGGGCCCTTGGCCTTGAACGCCCCGATGTGCCCCTCCGGGCTGGTCAGGAACTTGACCAGCTTGACGGCCTCCTCCTGGTGCTCGCTCTGCGCCGGCACGGCCAGGTGCGATCCGCCCCAGTTGCCGCCGTCGCCGGGCACCTTGGCGATGTCCCACTTGCCGGCCGCCTCCGGGCCGGCGTTGCCCTCGATGACCCCGGTCATCCAGGCCGGGCAGGCGATGGTGGCGAACTTGGCCTGCTTGAACGCGGCCACCCACTCGTCGGACCAGGCGCCGTACTTGCCGCTCAGGTCGGAGTCGATGATGTCCATGGTGATGTCCCAGGCCTGCTTGACGGCCGGGTTGGTGTCGACAACGAGGTTGTCGTCGAGGTCGTAGTAGTGGTAGCCCTCGGCGGCACCGGCGGTCTGCAGCACGATCGTGTTGAACGTCTGGGTCGCCGCGTCCAGGAACGACGCGCCGGTGTCGGCCTCGACGAACTGCTCGCCGACGGAGATGTAGTCCTGCCAGGTCGGCCAGAGCGCAGAGACCTCGTCGCGGTCGGTCGGCAGCCCGGCGGCCTCGAACAGGTCGGTGCGGTAGCACATCGCCATGCCGCCGACGTCGGTGCCGAGCCCGATCAGCTGGCTGCCGTCGGCGGTCAGTGCCTGGTCCCACTTCCACGGCATGAAGTTGCCTTCGAGCTCGGCGGCGCCGTGGTCGAGCAGGTTCACGAAGTTCTGCGGGTTGGCCTTGTACTCGATGAGCAGGCCCTCCTCGATGGCGACGATGTCACCAGCGCCTTTGCCGGCGGCCAGCCACTGGGTCAGCTTGGGGGAGTACTCGTCGAGGTTGGTACCGGTGCCCCGTTCGACGATCTTGATTCCGGGGTTCTCGGCCTCGTACTGCTTGTACAGCTCCTCATAGCCGAACTGGCCGAAGACGTCGACGGTCAGGGTGATGGTGCCGTCGTCGGCGGCTTCGCCGCCGCCGCAGCCGGTAGCTGCGGCGAGCACGGTGACCGCAGCGGCGGTCGCGGTGACCAGCCGGCGCCTTGAATTGGTGCCCATGGGTTGACCCCTCTCAGGTCCAGGCATGGTGGGGTGCGGAAACTGCGTGTTTGCTGGCTGGCTCTCTGTCGACCCTGGCGACCTGGTCGACTGGCCGGTGCGGGCGGTGAGAGCGCTCTCACGAGAGTGGGACGTCAATCGCTCCCTGTCAAGAGAGCGCTCTCAGAACGTTGCCGGCGCGTTACCTACACCCGTTCCGACGGAGGAAAGAGCGGGCAGTGGTCAGCCGACCCGCAGCGCGTCCAGCAGTGCTGCGTCGCCGGAGACGTCCAGCATGTCGAACTGCACCCGACCCCAGAGCCCGAGGAGCAGGTCACTCGCGGAGCCGGTAGCCAGGGTCCGGGTGTGGTGATCGTCCGAATCGAGGATCGTGTCGGTGTCCAGCAACGCAATGCCCTCGCCCCGCAACCGGACGTACCACTCCTGCTCGGCATCGGTCGCCACCAGATGCGCCACCCCGTACACCGGCTGGTGGCTGCGCCGCCGGCCCGCCGGCAGCCAGGAGTCCAGCACCTCGCTGATCCCATCAACGGCCAGCTTCGCCTCCACCGGCTCCACCCCGGCGATCGCCGTCTGCGCGTCCCAGCGGTGCACCGCGGTCTCGTGCGCCATCCGCCGGACCCAAAAGCTCACCTTTTTGGTCTGCGGCGCCCAGTTCCATGCCGGCATCTCCGGGTCGAGCCCGTCCAGCAGGGTGACCAGCGCCTCGAACTCCTGCTGCCACCAGGCGAGCGCCTCGGCCCCGTCGGGTTTGGCAACCACCGGCGGCCGCTCCTCCCGCGGATCGGCGACACCGCGCGACACGGTCTCCCGCACCCACATGTACACGATGCCGAGATGGTGCACCAGGTCGACGACCGTCCAGTCCGGGCAGGACGGCACCGGCGCGTCCAGCGGCACCTCAGCGACGGCGGCCCGGAACGCCGGACCGTCCGCCCGTAGCGCGCCGAGCCAGAAGTCCTTGGAGCCGTGCAGCCTGCTCATCATGATCCTCCGGGTCGAGCCGACAGCCAGTGGCGTGGCGCGGGTGGATTCCAGCCTAGGGTGAGGGGTGTGCCTGACGTTAGTGCCCACGCGCCATCTGCTGAAGACCCGACGGCCCTTGCGCCGTTGGCACGCTATACCACGCTCGCCCTCGGCGGCCCGGCCGACCGGCTGGTCACCGCGTCCACCGCCGACGAGTTGACCGAGGCGGTCCGTGACGCCGGCCGGCGCGGCGAGCGGATTCTGCTGCTCAGCGGCGGCAGCAACGTGGTTATTGGCGACGACGGCTTCCCCGGCACGGTGATCCTGGTCCGCTCCACCGGTTTCCAGGTGATCGCCGAGGAACCGGCGGCGGTCGGCCATCCGGCCACCGTCACCATCCGGGTCGAGGCCGGCGAGCCGTGGGACGACCTGGTCGCGGCGACCGTCGCCGCCGGCTGGTCCGGGGTGGAATGCCTGTCCGGTATCCCGGGCGCAGCCGGTGCCACCCCGATCCAGAACGTCGGCGCCTACGGTCAGGAGGTCGCCGAGACCGTGCAGGCCGTGCACGTGTACGACCGGCTCACCGACGAGCGGTACGCGTTGCCCGCCACCGACTGCCGGTTCGCCTACCGCGACAGCCTGTTCAAACGCAACGACCGCTACCTGGTGCTGGCGGTGGACTTTCGACTGGCCCGCAGCGAGCTGTCCACCCCGGTGCGCTACGCCGAGCTGGCCCGCAGCCTCGGCGTCGCCGTCGGTGACCGGGTGCCGCTGGCCGACGCCCGTGCCGCCGTGCTGCGGCTACGGGCCGGCAAGGGAATGGTGCTCGACGCCACCGACCCGGACACTCGCTCGGTGGGCTCGTTCTTTACCAACCCGGTGCTGGACGCCGCCGCCGCGCGGCGGTTCCACGCCCGGGTCGCCGTCGCCGGGACGGGTGAGCCGGCGACCTGGCCGGTCGCCGGTGGCGAAGCGGTCAAGGTCAGCGCGGCGTGGCTGATCGACAAGGCCGGGTACGGCAAGGGCTACCCGGGCGGCGACGCGCCGGTCGCCATCTCCAGCAAGCACACCCTGGCGCTCACCCACCGGGGCGGCGGCAGCACCGCCGCGCTGCTCGACCTGGCCGGCACCATCAGGGACGGGGTCCGCGACCGGTACGGCGTGACCCTGCACCCGGAGCCGGTCCTGGTCAACTGCTCCTTCGACTAGCCGAGTAGTTCCGAAGTTCGGCCAGTGGTCGTAGGCAATCGTGACCGGGTGACAGGTGCTCCGGTCTCCCGGTGGCATGAACGCTCATCGAGGTGACGCTGAAGCACGTTACTTTCGCATCTTGACGTGCGTCAGCGTCACCTCGATGAGCCCACTGCACACAACATGGGCCAAGCCCACGGGTCGAAAGGGATACATGCCGGTTTGGACCCGTTCAGCAGGTTACGAAACCGGTCGTCCGGCCCGGCCCGCCGGGCGGGCCAGCGCTCAGCCGCCGGGCGGGGCCACCGCCGACCAGGGCACGGTCAACTCGCCGAGCCGCCACCGTGCCGGTCGGTCCAGCACCGGCCAGCCGCCGTCCCGCAGCGCCGACACCGTGTGCAGCCAGCGCTGCCGTGGCCCGTACGGCGCATAGCCGGCCGCCGCCCGCCAACTCTCGTCGAGCGCCCGCAGCAGCGCGTACACCCGCTCGCCCGGCACGTTGCGGTGGATCAGCGCCTTCGGCAGCCGTTCGGCGAGCACCGCCGGCCCGCCACCGGCCGGGCCGGCCAGCGTTGCCAACCGGCCGGCCAGGGTCAGCGAGACCGGCCCGGTGGCGTCGAGCAGCACCCAGGAGCAGACCCGGCCCGGTTCGTCACAGGTCCCCTCGACCAGCGAACCTCCGGGAGCGAGCGCGGTGCGCATCGTCGCCCACGCCGCCGCGACGTCGGACTCGGCGTACTGGCGCAGCACGTTGAACGCCCGGACCAGCACCGGCCGGAGCCCGGCCAGCTCGAATCCACCCCGGCCGAAGGTCAGTTGTGGCGGCGCGGCAGCCGGAGCCGCCGCCGCGACCCGGTCCGGGTCGATCTCCAGGCCGACCACCCGCACGTCCGGTCGCACCGACCGCAGCCGGGTGGCCAGCTCGACGGTGGTCACCGGGTGGGCGCCGAAACCGAGGTCGACCACCAGCGGTGGCCGGGCCGCGTCCGTCAGTGCCGGCCCGCAGCGGTACGCGATCCACCGGTCGGCCCGGCGCAGCCGGTTCGGTGCGGTGGTGCCCCGGGTGACCTCGCCGACCGGCCGGGCCGCGTCGGGCGCGCGAGCTCCGACCGGTCGGGCCATTCGATTCCCGCTCACCCGGGCAGCACCCGGTGCACCTTGTGCTGCGCTGCCTGGGCCAACGGGCGGACCACCAGCCGGTCCACGTTGACGTGCTGCGGCCGGGTGGCGCACCAGGCGACGCAGTCCGCGATGTCGTCGGCGACCAGCGGCTCGGCCACCCCGGCGTAGACCGCGTCGGCACGTGCGGTGTTCCCGCCAAACCGGTTCACGCTGAACTCGTCGGTACGCACCATGCCCGGATCGATTTCGACCACCCGGACCGGCCGGCCGCACAGCTCCAGCCGTAGCGTCTCGGTCAGCGCGGTCTGGCCGTGCTTGGCTGCGGT
The DNA here is from genome assembly GCF_048060315.1 of Micromonospora sp. LOL_013. NCBI lineage: Bacteria > Bacillati > Actinomycetota > Actinomycetes > Micromonosporales > Micromonosporaceae > Micromonospora > Micromonospora sp. LOL_013. The sequence goes on along the minus strand of NZ_JBHMIQ010000021.1, from coordinate 104,474 downwards.
GTAGCCGCCACCGCCCTCGTAGACGACCTGCCCGGCGGTGGAGCCGATCACCACGACGGTGCCGGACCCGCTGGCGGTCAGCGCCGGCAGCAGAGCCTGGGTGACCCGCAGCGTGCCGAGCACGTTCACCTCGTACATCCACCGCCAGTCGGCCACCGGCGCGGACTCGACCGGGTCCAGCCCGCGCGCCCCGCCGGCGTTGTTCACCAGCAGGGTGACCCGGCCAGGCAGGTCAGCCTGCTGAGCCAACCCGCCGACCGCCTGCACCAGCCCGGCCACCGATTCGTCGTCGGTGACGTCGCAGGTCACCGCGGTGGCGGCCCCGCCGTTGTCGCGAATCGAGTCGACCAGGTCGGCGAGCCGGTCGCCGCGGCGGGCGGCGGCGACCACGTGGAAGCCCTCGGCGGCCAGCCGGCGGGCGGTTGCCGCGCCGATTCCGCTGGACGCTCCGGTGACGATGGCGATCGGTGTCATCCAGCCATTGTCGCCGCTTGGCGGACCGGGACGGTCGCCGCCGGTCGGTCCCGGGCGTCGCCGTCGACGAGAGGTGGGTCACCTCCACCCGCTGTAGTGCGGCATGTCGCTGCCAGTACCGGGAAGATGTGACGGGTCGTCCTGGTTGGTGGCGTTGGTTGCGATCAGGCGAGCGGAGGGAGCGACGTGGTGCAGGTGGGTCAGGCCGGGCCGGGTGACAACCAGCCGCCGCCGCGTCCCCGGCGGGTCGCGACACTGTCGGTGCACACCTCTCCGCTGGACTCGCCGGGCACCGGCGACGCCGGCGGCATGAACGTCTACATCGTCGAGGTGTCCCGGCGGCTGGCCGAGGCCGGCGTGGAGGTCGAGATCTTCACCCGGGCGACGGCGGGTGGCGTACCGTCGGTGGTGGAGATGGCACCCGGCGTACGGGTGCGGCAGGTGATCTCCGGCCCGCTGGAGCCGCTGCCGAAGGAGGACCTGCCGGCGCAGCTCTGCGCATTCACCGCCGGGGTGCTGCGGGCAGAAGCCGCCCGGGCACCCGGCTACTACGACCTGATCCACTCACACTACTGGCTCTCCGGGCAGGTCGGGTGGCTGGCGAAGGGGCGCTGGGGGGTGCCGCTGGTGCACACCGCGCACACGCTCGCCAAGGTCAAGAACGCCCGGCTGGCGGCCGGTGACCGCCCGGAACCGGCCCCTCGGATCATCGGCGAGGAACAGCTGGTCACCGAGGCGGACCATCTGGTGGCGAACACCCGGACCGAGGCCGGCGAGCTGATCGACTGGTACGGCGCCGAGGCGGACCGGGTCTCCGTGGTCGAACCGGGCGTCGACCTGGACCGGTTCCGGCCCGGCCCGCCCGGCCGGGAACAGGCTGCCCGGGCGGCCGCCCGACGGCGGTTCGGCTTGCCGGTCCGTGGCCATCTGGTGGCGTTCGCCGGCCGGATCCAGCCGCTGAAGGCGCCGGACGTGCTGCTGCGCGCGGTGGCCGCGCTGCGTCGGCGGGATCCGGGTGCGGTCGCCGATCTCACGGTGGTGGTCGCCGGCGGCCCGAGCGGCACCGGTCTGGACCAGCCGGGTGCCCTGATCGACCTGGCCAAATCGCTGGGAGTCGACGATCTGGTGCGGTTCATGCCGCCGCTGGGCCATACCGACCTGCCGGCTCTGTTCCGGGCCGCCGACCTGGTCGCGGTGCCGTCGTACAACGAATCATTCGGCCTGGTCGCTCTGGAGGCTCAGGCCTGCGGCACGCCGGTGCTGGCCGCCTCAGTCGGTGGCCTGGTCACCGCGGTCCGCGACGGGCACAGCGGGATGCTGGTCGACGGGCACCACCCGGACGACTGGGGCCGGGCGATCGGCGATCTGCTTGCCGCTCCGGCGTTGCGGGACCGGCTCGGTCGGGGCGCGGTGGAGCACGCCCGGCAGTTCTCCTGGACACGCACTGCGGCCGGGCTGCTCGACGTTTACGGTGAGGCGGTGCGGGCGTACCGCGCGGCGACCGCCGCCGGGATGTCCCGGGACGCCGACGCCCTGTCGGCGAGCGTGGGGTGACCAGGAGTGCCATGAGCGGACGAGCCGAGGTGGCGGCGCTGATCGAGGCGGTCTGCGCCGATCGCGAGCTGAGCTGGGAACCAACCGGTGACCTGTCGTACGCGGTGACGTTGCCGGGTACCCACAAGCTGAAGACGGTGTGCAATCTGATCGTCGGCGAGCAGGCGCTGCGAATAGAAGCATTCGTGATGCGGCAGCCCGATGAACGGCGTACCGAGTTGTGGACCTGGCTGCTGCAACGCAACGCCCGGATGTACGGTGTCGCCTTTTCGGTCGACGCGGTCGGCGACATCTACCTTACCGGTCGTGTCGGGCTGGCCGGAATTACCGAAGACGAACTGGACCGGATACTCGGATCGGTGCTCACCTATGCCGACGAGTCATTCGACGCGATGCTGGAGATCGGCTTCGGTTCGGCGATCCGCCGCGAGTGGGAATGGCGGGTCAAAAGAGGTGAATCGGTGGCGAACCTGCGCGCCTTCGCGCACCTTTTCGACGACAAGACGCCGGAGGATCCAGGTTTGTAGGGAGTCAGCAGGGTACTGCTCGCATGGTGGCGCAACCGTCGCCCACTGCCCCCCGCAGGCACACTGTCAAAGGGAGTGAGCAGACCATGCCTCAACAGACCAGCACCCGGCGCCGCAGCCCTGCGTCGAACGGACGGTCCAAGGCCGGCCGTAGCTCCAGCTCGGCCCGCAAGTCCAGCTCGGCGACCATCGGCCGGGCCGGCGGCGCGGTCCGGGAGAGCGACCTCGCCGACCTTCGCGTCGACGAACTGCGAGACCAGCTGCGCAAGCGCGGGGTGACCGGCACGTCCAACCTGCGCAAGCCCGATCTGATCAAGTCGTTGGCGCGGGCGATGCGGCGGGGTACTCCGGCGCGGGCGAAGCAGGCGTCCCGGCCGAAGGCCGGTTCGCCGACCTCCCAGCGTTCGGCGCCGGCTGGCAAGAGCGCCGGTGCGGCGCGCAAGAGCACCAGTGCGGCCCGCAAGAGCACCAGTTCGACGGGGCGGAACACCTCTGGCGCGGGCGGTGGCGGACGGTCCGGCGGTGCCAAGATCCGGTCCGGAGCCAAGTCGTCCAGTTCGCTGAAGTACGCCCAGCGTATCGACGATCCGCAGCAGCATGCCGAACGTGCCGGGCGTAGCCTGATCACCACCGATCACCGGACGATCCGGCAGTGGGCCGACGCCCGGGGCGGTACCCCGGCGACCGTCAGCGCCCCTCGCGATGGCCGGCCCAGCGTGCTGCGGATCGACTTCCCCGGCTACGGTGGCGGCAATTTACGCAAGATCTCCTGGGATGAGTGGTTTGGGACGTTTGATCAGCGTCGGTTGAACTTCATCTACCAGGAACAGCGCACGGACGGTACACCGAGCAATTTCTTCCGGCTTGAATCTCCCGACCGTGAAGATGCCTGAGCGTGTATTGGTCATCACTCGTCGGGGTTGTTGCGGGCGTAAACCCGTTCGGCACCTCGGATGGTGTGATTGGGCGTACAACCGAATCGCCTTGTCCATCGGAAGTGTCAGGAACTACGGTTGAGTCACGCGCCGAGCCCGGGATTGGCTGGGGGCCGTCGGACCGGTTCGGTCCGAACAACCGGGCTGGGTGCCGGGGGACCGGTGGCATTGGGCCGTTGGGGGACGGCGCCACCCGAAACCGGCGGCGAGGGGGAGCGACGCTTACGGGGGTGAGTGTCGCTCCCCGCCGCCGGTTATCCGTTTCCGCCGGCCCGGCAACTACTGCGGATGAGCCGGCGCCAGCGGCTGTTGAGACCCGTCCGGCTTCGCCAGCTGGGACCGGGCCGGCAGAGTTACGGCCGAAGCGCCCGTCCGCAGCTCGGCGGCTCGCCGCTCGCGGGCCGGTCCGGCGATCAGCTGACCCACCGCGACCACCCCGCCGATCGCGGCGCAGCCGAGCCACAGTGCGGTGTTCCCCGCGTACTGCCAGACGAAGCCGCCGGTGATCGGCGCGGCGAAGGCGGCGACCGACCAGGACAGCGAGAAAACACCCTGGTAGCGGCCGCGCAGTGCGGCCGGGGTGAGCTCGGCGATCAGCGTCGCGTTCGACGGCGAGTTGAGCATCTCGCCAGCGGTCCAGATCAGCACTGTCACCGCGTACAACCAGGCGACGTCGGCGACGGCGGTCAGGCCGAAGCCGACCCCGACGATCACCGCCGCCAGAGCCAGCACGTGCGAACGGTTGCGGCCGCTGATCAACCGGGGGACGAAGAGCTGCCCGACCACGATGAGTACGCCGTTGAGCGCCATCACCACGCCGAACGTGGTGGGCGACAGCCCGTCGTCGGCCATCGCGATCGGCAACATCGCGCCGTGCTGCATGAACACCATGGCCAGCAGCACGTTCAGCCCGACGAAGCCGAGGAAGACCCGGTCGGTGACGACAACCAGCAACCCGGCCGGTCGGGCCGCGACCACGGTCGGACCGAGTGGTGCCGCCGCCTGGGTCGCCGGCCGGGTCTCACCGACCTTGGCGAAGACCAGCGCGGCGGTGGCCAGGGTGGTGCTCGCGTTCACCGCGAACAGCAGGAAGTAGTCGACCTGCGCGGCGAGTCCGGCGAGCACCGCCGCGAACGCGTACCCCAGGTTGATGGCCCAGTAGTTGAGCGAGAAGGCACGCAGCCGGTCGGCGGCCGGGACCACGTCGATCATCATCGCCCCGTAGGCCGGCCGGGCACCCTCGTTGAACAGGCCGAGCAGTGCGGCGCCCACCAGGAGCAGCCACCACCGGTCGGCCAACCCGAGGACGATCAGCATGGTGGCAGCGCCCAGATGCGCGGTGAGCAGCGTTGGGCGGCGCCCCCAGCGGTCGGCGAGCGTCCCGCCGAGCAGGGTGCCGACGGCTCCGCCGGCGCCCCAGGCGCCGAGCACCAGACCGGCCTGGGAGCCGGACAGGCCGCGCCCGGCGGTCAGGTAGATGGCCAGGAAGATCACGACGAACGAGCCGAGCCGGTTGATCAGGCTGCCGGTCCACAGGTACCAGAAGGCCCGGGGCAGGCCGCTGGTGGTCTGCTGTAGCCATCCCCGCGCACCCGACATCGGCTAGCTACCCCCCCCCGTGCAGTAATGAACAGTGCAACATCTGTGCCTTACACGCTAGGCGTCGGGCGGCGTACCGAGCATGCGAATTTCCGCGTGGCGGTCGTCACCCCGGCCGGCCGGTGCCCCGGGCCGGTGAACCTCCGGGCACCGGGTCCGGCAGGATGGACGACATGACTGTGGGGACACTGGTGCTGCTCCGGCACGGCGAGAGCGAGTGGAACGCGAAGAACCTCTTCACCGGTTGGGTCGACGTGGATCTGACCGCCAAGGGCGAGGCCGAGGCGCGGCGCGGCGGTGAGCTGCTGGCGCAGCACAACCTGCTGCCGGACGTGGTGCACACCAGCGTGCTGCGGCGGGCCATCCGGACCAGCGAGTTGGCGCTGCACACCGCGGACCGGGGCTGGATCCCGGTGCGCCGGTCGTGGCGGCTCAACGAGCGGCACTACGGCGCGCTACAGGGCAAGAACAAGAAGCAGACCCTGGAGGAGTACGGCGAGGAGCAGTTCATGCTCTGGCGCCGCTCCTACGACACCCCGCCGCCGCCGATCGCCGACGACGACGACTGGTCGCAGGTCGGCGAACCTCGGTACCGGGAGCTGCCGCCGGAGCTGATGCCCCGCACCGAATGCCTGGCCGACGTGGTGCGGCGGATGCTGCCGTACTGGTACGACGCGATCGTGCCGGACCTGCTCGCCGGCAAGCAGGTGCTGGTCGCGGCGCACGGCAACTCGCTGCGGGCGCTGGTGAAGCACCTCGACGGGATCTCCGACGAGGCGATCGCCAAGCTGAACATCCCGACCGGCATCCCGCTGCGCTACGACCTGGACGGCGCGCTGCGACCGGTCAACGCCGGCGGTGACTACCTGGACCCGGACGCCGCCGCGGCAGCGGCCGCCGCGGTCGCCAACCAGGGCCGTTGAGCCGTCGGGCCAGGGGTACGGGACGTGGTCCGCACCGTACCCCTGGCCCTGGTCATGGCCGGCCTGGCACCGCTGCCCGGCCGGCCGGTCAGTCGTTCGGACTCACCCCGGTCACGTGGTAGACGACCCGCCGGCCGGCGTTGACCGCGTGGTCGGCGTACCGCTCGTAGAACCGGCCCAGCAGCGCGCCGTCGATGGCGGTCTCCGCACCGTACGGCCAGTCCTTGCCCAGTAGCACCCGGAACAGCTTGCGGTGCAGTTCGTCCATCGCGTCGTCGTCGCTGTCGAGCTCGGCGGCGGTCTCCGCGTCCGGGGTACGCAGCACCCCGACCACCTTGGCGATCATGCGGTCGGCGACCTCGGCCATCTCCGAGAAGACTCCGCGTAGCTCGGCCGGGACAGCTGGTGACGGGTGGCGACGCAGCGCGGTCTTGGCCACGTGGTCGGCGAGGTCACCCATCCGCTCCAACCCGGAGGCCACGTGCAGCGCGGTGATCGCCATCCGCAGGTCGGAGGCGACCGGCGCCTGCCGGGCCAGCAAGTCGCTCACCCGCTCCTCCACCGTGCGGTAAAGGGCATCGATCTCGGCATCGTTGACCAGTACCGTCTCGCCGGCTTCGCGGTCGGCGGTGAGCAGCGCGCCGGTCGCCCGGCGCAGCGCCGTCTGTGCGGCTTCCGCCATCGATACCAGCAGCTCGCTGATTTCCTGCAGCTCGGCCTGGAACTCCTCGCGCATGGTGGCCTTCCGTCGTCGTGGTGGGAGGTCTCCGGTCCTGGTCCCGCCCGGTGTCGCCCACACCGTATGGCGGCTTGCCGGCACCCAGATGAACAGGGGTGAACAGAGCGGGGCGGCAGTATGAACATCTGGCGATTGCCGTGAGATATGTCCTGTTCGGGTGGCTGACCAGGTTAACAATGGCCCTACGATCGCCCCGTGGATTGGGCGGTTCTGGCCGGCGGTGCGGCCGTCGGCACTGGCGGCGGGCTCGTCGCCGGTCTGCTCCTGGCGCGAGCCCGGGCACGACAACTGGCATCCGCCCCGGTCGAACACCGGGGCGGGCAGCGTACGTCCAGCAACGGGAGGCCGCAGATCGTCGCGAACGACGCCGCTGCGGCACCCCCGGCCCCGGCCCGCAGCCTCATCGACTCGTTGGCCCGCCGGAGCCTGGACTCGTTGCGGGTCGGCGTGGTGGTGCTCGACGACACCGACGTGCCGGTGCTGGTCAACCCGGCGGCCCGGGCGATGGGAATGCTCCGGGCCGGGCCGACGCCGGGCAGCGTCACCGCGCACCCGATCATCCGTACCCTGGCCGGGCAGGTCCGCCGCACTGGCGTGCGTCGCGAAGTGGAGCTCGACCTGCCCCGGGGCCGCGAAGGCGGCACCCAGGACCCGCTCGGGGTGCACCTGCGGGCCGTCGGCCTGCGCGGCAACCACGTGGCGGTCGAAGCCGCCGACGTCACCGAGTCGCACCGGGTGGCCCGGGTCCGCCGGGACTTCGTCGCCAACGTCAGTCATGAGCTGAAGACCCCGATCGGTGCCCTGCAGCTGCTCGCCGAGGCGTTGCTGGACGCCACCGACCCGGACAGCGCGGTCACCGACCCGACCGAGGACGTGGCCGCCGCCCGCCGATTCGCCGAACGGATTCAGCACGAGTCGACCCGGCTCGGCCGGCTGGTCAACGAGCTGCTCGAACTCACCCGGCTACAGGGAGCCGAGCCGCTGCCGGCCCCCGACCCGATCGCGGTCGACTGGGTGCTGGCCGAGGTCGTGGACCGGACCCGTACCCCGGCCGCAGCCCGCCGGATCGAGGTGACGGTGACGGGCGAGCGCGGGCTGACCGTGTACGGTCGCGACAGCCAGATCGCCACCGCGGTGGCGAACCTGGTGGAGAACGCGATCGCCTACTCCGGTGCGGACACCCGGGTCACGGTGACCGCCTCCCGGGCCGACGAATACGTCGACATCGCCGTCGCGGACCAGGGCATCGGCATCGCCCCCGACGAGGTTGACCGGATCTTCGAACGGTTCTACCGGGCCGACCAGGCACGCTCGCGCAGCACCGGCGGCACCGGGCTGGGCCTGGCCATCGTCAAGCACATCGTCACCAACCATGGCGGTCGGGTCGAGGTTTCCAGCACGCTGGGTGGAGGGTCGACGTTCACGCTGCGGCTGCCTGCCAGCCCGCCGGACGCCGCACTGCCGCTACCCGAATCGGTTGAGATCGACACCGGTCCGGCCGCGCACGAGTAGGTCTGAGCGGATCAGGCCGGACACAGGGAAGGAAACGACAAGTGGCCCGGGTACTCGTGGTGGAGGACGAGGAGTCCTTCTCCGACGCGCTCTCCTACATGCTGCGCAAAGAGGGGTTCGAGGTGTCGGTGGCGCCAACCGGCACCGCCGCGCTCACCGAGTTCGACCGCACCGGAGCGGACATCGTGCTGCTCGACCTGATGCTGCCCGAGATGTCCGGCACCGAGGTCTGCCGTGAACTGCGGCAACGCTCCCGGGTACCGATCATCATGGTGACTGCCCGGGACAGCGAGATCGACAAGGTGGTGGGCCTGGAGATCGGCGCCGACGACTATGTCACCAAGCCGTACTCGCCCCGGGAGCTGGTCGCCCGGATCCGGGCGGTGCTGCGCAGACAGAGCACCGAGGTGATCGAAGCGTCCACCGCGACGCTGACCGCCGGACCGGTTCGGATGGATGTCGAGCGGCACGTGGTGACCGTCGACGGTGACTCGGTCCAGCTGCCACTGAAGGAGTTCGAGCTGCTCGAGCTGCTGCTGCGCAACGCCGGCCGGGTGCTCACCCGGGGGCAGCTGATCGACCGGGTGTGGGGTGCCGACTATGTCGGGGACACCAAAACCCTCGATGTGCACGTCAAGCGGCTGCGTTCCAAGATCGAACCGGAGCCGTCGGCCCCGCGCTTCATCGTCACCGTGCGCGGGCTGGGCTACAAGTTCGAGTCCTGACCAAATGTTGGGGCCGGTGCCGGGGCCGGCGGTCGCTTCGGTGTCAGTCCGACCGGCGGGCGTTCGGCGTCCGCCGGCGCGGCGTGGCCGGGTGCGCTGCCACCAGGCCACGCCGGGCCCGTGCCGCGCACAGCTCGGCCAACCGGGCGTACGCCGCCTTGCCGACCAGCGCGGTCAGCTCCGGCTCGTACGACCGGTACATCGGCTCGCCCCCGACGTGCGCCTCCGGCGACGAGGTGCACCACCAGTCCAGATCGTGCCCACCGGCACCCCAGCCCCGCCGGTCGAACTCGGTCAGCGTGGAGACCAGCACCTTGCTGCCGTCCGGGCGTTTGGCCCACTCCTGGTCCCGGCGGATCGGCAACTGCCAGCAGACGTCCGGCTTGTACTCCAGCGGATGCACCCCGTCGCGCAGCGCCTGGGCGTGCAGCGCACAACCCCCGCCACCGGGGAAGTCGGCGTCGTTGTGGAACACGCACGGCCCGTCGGCGCTGCGGGTGGCGGTCCGCCGCGCCGGATTCTTACCGTCGACGGTGTCCATCTCGGTGTAGTTCTTGAACCCGCGCCGGTAGTGCTGCCAGGTCTGCGGGGTGAGCCGCTTCGCGGCCGCCTTGACCCGGTTCTCGTCGTCGCTGTCGGTGAAGAAGGCACCGTGCGAACAGCAGCCGTCCCCAGCCCGGCCGGCGATGATGCCGTGGCAGGACCCACCGAACACACAGGTCCAGCGGGACAGCAACCAGGTCAGGTCGGCCCGGATCAGATGCGCGGCATCGGCCGGGTCGACGAACTCGATCCACTCACGGGGAAAGTCCAGCTCGACCTCCCGACTGCGGGGGTCGGCCGGGGTCTCGACCAGGATCCGGAGCTCGCCACGGGGTGCCACCCGGCCAGGGTACGCCTGCCACCTGCGGCGGGCCGGGCAAGCGGGTCGGTACGCCGGATTGGCCTAGGGTGATCACATGCGACTGGGTGTGCTCGACGTCGGCTCCAACACCGTGCATCTGCTCGTGGTGGACGCACACCCCGGCGCCCACCCGTGGCCGGCACACTCGGAGAAGTCGCTGCTGCGGCTCGCCGAACAGATCGGTCCGGACGGCGCGCTCACCCCGGCCGGGGCGGACGCCCTGGTCGAAGCGGTGGCCGCCGCGCGGGCCGCAGCCGACCACTGGAAGACCAGCGACCTGATCGCGTTCGCCACCTCGGCGGTGCGCGACGCCACCAACTCGGCGGCGGTGCTGGCCCGGGTCCGCGTCGAGACTGGCGTGCACCTGCAGGTGCTCTCCGGCACCGACGAGGCCCGGATGACCTTCCTCGCGGTCCGCCGCTGGTTCGGCTGGTCCGCCGGCCGGCTGCTGGTGCTGGACATCGGCGGCGGCTCCCTGGAGCTGGCCGCCGGTGTCGACGAGGAGCCGCACCTGGCCCAGTCGCTGCCGCTCGGGGCCGGCCGGTTGACCCGGGAACGGCTCGGGGTCACCCCGTTCACCGCCAGCCCGCCGGCCGCACAGTTCGTCGCCGACCTGCGGGAGTACGTCGACGCCCAGGTGCAGACGATGGTCCCGCTGCTGCAGGCGCAGGGCTGGGACCGGACGGTCGGCACCTCCAAGACGTTCCGCACCCTGGCCCGGCTGACCGGGGCCGCGCCGTCCAGCGCCGGGCTGTGGGCGCCCCGGCGGCTGACCCGTACCGGGCTGCGTCAGGTGACCGGGTTCATCCGCCACATCCCGCCTGCCGAGTTGCGCGAACTCGAAGGGGTCAGCGCCAGCCGGGGGCACCAGTTGCTGGCGGGGGCGATGGTGGCCGAGTCGGTCATGCGGCAGTTGGGCATCGAGTCGCTCGACATCTGTCCGTGGGCGCTGCGGGAAGGGGTGATCCTGCGCCGGATGGCACAGCTGGAGCTGATCTCTGCCGGTGACCTGGGCACGGTCACCGGCCCGGCAGGTCCGCGCCGGCCGGGCTAGGCTGGGCGTCGTGACCTCCGCGGTACCCGTGCTGCTCTCCAGCTCATCGGTGTTTCCCGAGCCGACGGCGGCCGCCTTCGAGCTGGCCGCCGCGCTCGGCTACGACGGCATCGAGGTGATGGTCTGGACCGATGCGGTCAGCCAGGACGCTGGCGCGCTGCGTGGGCTTGCCGCGCACTACGGTGTGCCGGTACTCGCTGTGCATGCCCCCTGCCTGCTGGTCACCCAGCGGGTCTGGAGCTCCGACCCGTGGGAACGACTGCGCCGCTCGGCCGTACTGGCCGAGACGCTCGGCGCGCCGACCGTCGTGGTGCATCCTCCGTTCAGCTGGCAACGTGACTACGCCCGTACCTTCGCCGACGGGCTGCGTACCCTGCGCGACGCCCACCCACAGGTGCGGTTCGCGGTGGAGAACATGTTCCCGGTCCGGATGGCCGGCCGTGAGTTCGTTCCGTACCAGCCCGGCTGGGATCCGACCGAGGTCGGCTACGACGCGTACACCCTTGACCTGTCGCACTGCGCCGCGTCGCGGGCCGACGCACTGGCCCTCGCCGCCGCGATGGGCGACCGGCTGGAGCACGTGCACCTCGGCGACGGCAGCGGCCTCGGCCGCGACGAGCATCTGGTCCCCGGCCGGGGCAACCAGCCGTGCGGCGAGCTGCTCAGCTCGCTGGCCGGCAACGGCTTCCGGGGCGCGGTGGCGGTCGAGGTCGCCACCCGTGGCGCCCGCAGCCGTACGGTGCGCGAGGCCGACCTGCGCGATTCGTTGGCGTTCGCCCGCCGGCACCTGGCCGCCATCGACGGCGGCAGCCCCGGCCGGTCGGCGACCGCCGACCAGCCGGCCGGCTGAGCCGGAAAGACTGGCCGGCTGGAGCCGGGGAAGACCGTCAGCTGACCGGCAGCAGCGGCTTGTCCTCGACCGCGGCGCGCTTGCGGGCCCGGTGCGCGGCCACGTGCGAGCGGGTGGCGCAGCGCTCCGAGCAGAACCGCCGGCAGCAGTTCGACGACGTGTCCAGGTAGACGTTGCCGCAGCGGGCGTCAGCACAGACGCCGAACCGGGCACTGCCGTACTCGCACAGCCAGACCGACAGCCCCCACACCGCCCCAGCCAGATACTCGGCGCTGACCGAGGCTCCCCGGCCGGTCACGTGCATGTGCCAGTCGTTGGAGTCGTGGCCGGAGATCCGCGGCTGCACCGGAAACGCCGCGAGCAGCGAGTTGAGCTCGGCGACCGCGTCGGCATCGCGCCCGGTGGTGCCGTACTCGAAGACGTCCCGCAGGCGTCTACCGGCCCGCCGGAACACCGTCAGGTCGCGGTCACAGACCTCGTCGCACATCCAGACGTGGTCGCCGTGGAACAGCGCCCTCAGGTCGTCGAGGTCAGCCAACGGGGAGTTGACCAGATCAACTGCGGTCCGCGCGTAGGCGTCGAAGTCCACCTGACAACCGTAGACGATTCAGATCGCCCGGTGGGCGGCCACGTAGTGCGGCAGAAACCGGGCGTACCCGTCGGTTATCAATCCGGAACTCTCCCGTAACCCGGCACCGGCCGACTCGCCGGCCACCACCCAGCTGCCCAGCACCAGATGGTTGCCGTCGAACGCCGGCAGCGCCCGGAACTCCTGGTAGCACCAGCCTTCGGCGCCGTAGTCGCCCGGATTCTCGATCTCACCGCCGGCAGCCACGATCCGTACCGCCGCGCCTTCCCGGCCGAGCAGCGGCTTGGCGACGTACTCCGGCATCCCGCGCGGTCCGTCCAGGTACGCCGGCAGCAGGTACGGGTGGTCCGGAAACAGCTCCCAGAGCACCGCCAGCAGCGCCTTGTTCGACAGCAGCAGCTTCCACGCCGGCTCGATCCAGGTGGTCGGGGTGCCCGGTGCGAGCGCCAGCCGCCCGTACGGCTCGGCCAGCATCCACTCCCACGGGTAGAGCTTGAAGCAGGTGGTGATCGGCTGGTCGGCGGCGTCGACGAAGCGCCGGCCGTCCCAGCCTACGTCGAGCATCGGCAGCAGCTCGGCGGTCAGCCCGGCCTGGCGGGCGGTCTCGGCGAGGTATCCGGCGGTCATCAGATCCTCGCCGGTCTCCTCCTCGCTCGACCAGGTGACGTGCAGCGTCGGATGGTACATCCCGGCCTTAATCTGCGCCCAGCCCGCCACCAGCCGTTCGTGCAGGCTGTTCCACTGGTCGAGCTGCGGTCGGGTGTCCTCCAGCCAGTACCACTGCACGATCGCGGCTTCGACCAGGGCGGTGGGGGTGTCGGCGTTGTACTCCAGCAGCTTCGGCGGCCAGGAGCCGTCGTACCAGAGGTCGAACCGGCCGTACAGACTCGGTGGCCGCTCGCGCAACGACCGGGCGACTGCGTCGGTGGCCCACGCCGGGATGCCGAAATCGGCGTACCGCCGGTGCGTCACCACGTGCTCGGCCGCCGCCACCGCCATCCGGTGCAGTTCCTCGGTCGCCTCCTCCAGCCGCAGCACCTCCGGTAGGTCGAAGGCGTAGCAGGCGGATTCATCCCAGTAGGACATCACCGAGCCGTTGGGCAGTTCGGTGTCGGCGTACACCAGACCCTGCTGCCGTACCGTCGCGTCCCAGTCCGGCCGGGGCCGACAGGTTTCGCGCCGCACGCTCAGCCGCCGCAGGAGGCGAGGTGGGTGCCGAATCCGCCTCGGTCGGGCATGGCCGCTGTGGTGTCGGCCGGAGCTTCCGGCGTGGTACGGGCGACGAACGCCCCGGCGCCGCCGGCGGCCATCGCCAGCACCGTCGTGCCGCCGCCGGAGCCGGCACCCATCGACCGGTCGTCGTCGCAGTCGTCGTCCGGGACCAGGTTGCAGCCGGAGAGGGAGAGCGCCAGCGCGGTGAGCGCACCGAGCTGGACACTGGTCGACCGGAGCCGGCGCGGGGAGATCTTGTCCACAGCACTGTTGTAGCTCACCGACGCACGCCCGGCGTCGGTGGATCTCGGCCTGCGGCCGGACCTCGGCCACTGGCCGGGCCGGTCGTGGTCAAGGGCGATACGCTCGCCCTATGCTTCGCTCGGTCATCCTCGCCGCGTCCCGGTCGACCACGATCGAACGGCTGGTCGCCGCCGCCCCGTTCAGCCGTGACGTGGTACGCCGATTCGTCGGCGGCACCACCATCGACGAGGCGTTGACCGCCGCGGCCGAGCTCACCGGTACCGGTCTGGTGATCAGCATCGACCACCTCGGTGAGGACACCACCACCGCCGAGCAGGCCAGCGCGGTGCGGGCGGAGTACCTGGCCCTGCTGGACGCGCTGGACCGGGCCGGTCTCGCCGCCGGCGCCGATGTCAGCGTGAAGCTCTCCGCGCTCGGGCAGCGGTTCGACGAGCCGGCGGCGACCGGGCACGCCCAGGCGATCTGCGCGGCGGCGGCCGCCGTCGGTGGCACCGTCACCCTCGACATGGAGGACCACAGCACCACCGACTCGACCCTGGACGTTCTGCAGACGCTGCGTGCCGACCATCCATCCACCGGGGCGGTGCTGCAGGCTTACCTGCGGCGTACCGAGACGGACTGCCGGGAGCTGGCCACCGCCGGTTCCCGGGTGCGGCTGTGCAAGGGGGCGTATGCGGAGCCGGAGTCGGTCGCCTACCAGTCGGCGATCGACGTCGACAAGTCCTTCGTGCGGTGCCTCAACATCCTGTTCTCCGGCGCCGGCTACCCGATGCTGGCCACTCACGACCCGCGCCTGATCGCGATCGCCGAGGACCGGGCCCGCTGGTTCGACCGGGCGCCGGAGGAGTTCGAGTTCCAGATGCTGTACGGGGTTCGACCGGCCGAACAGGCCCGGCTCGCGGGGGAGGGCTACACCATGCGGGTCTACCTGCCCTACGGCACCGACTGGTACGGCTACCTGATGCGCCGTCTCGCTGAGCGTCCAGCCAACGTGGCGTTTCTCGGCCGGGCGCTGCTCTCCCGCGACTGACGCCGGCACCCTGTGTTGCCGCTCAACCCGGGCTGGACCGGGATGGTTCCGGCCCCCGTATCATTCGGCGGGTGACCGACCGGCAGGACTCCGTACCGACCGATGAGCCGGAGCCGGACAGTTCGACGGACCGGCCGGAGTCCGATGGATCGGACGAACCAGATTCGTCCCCGATGGACCAGCCGGAGCGGCCGGATCCTGCGCCGATCCCGGTGATCCCGCCGCCGGAGCGGCGCTGGTCGCTCTGGCCGGTGCTCGGCATCGTCGCGACGGTGTTGCTCTGCGCCGTGCCGGTGGTCGGTGCGGTGGCGCTGATCGACCGGTTGCCCAGCCCGGAACCGCCGGTGATCGAGCCGACGGCCACCCCGCAGACCGGCCCGCCGGCCAGCCCGGTGCCGGGTGATCCGCCGGCCGCTGTCCAGGCCTGGCTGCGTACCCAGATCAACGCCCTGCTCGACCAGCAGGCCGCCGCGCTGATCGCCGGCAACGAACGGGGCTTCCTCGCGGTCGCCGAACCCGGCTCGGCCGCCCACGACGATCTGGCCCGCCAGTTCCAGACCCTGCGCGCGATGCAGGTGACGACGTGGCGCCCGTCGGTCAGTACGCTGCCGGTCGAGTTCGACCCGACCGCCAGCGCCACGCCCACGTCGGCGGCCACCGGGTCGGCCGCGCCGACCGCGACGACGACCACCGCACCGACGGCCATGGCCACGGTCACCGCCGCACCGACGGCGACCGCGCCGGTAACCGCAGGCCCGCCACCGTCACCGACCGCCCCGTCACCGACCGGCACCGAATGGCGGTTGCTGGTCAGCTACCAGCACTGCTTCGTGGCGCCCTCCTGCGAGACCAGCGAAGTGGTGGTCGGTCAGCGCTGGAGCACCGAGGGCGGACGGCTGCGCCTCGTGGCGGTCGAGCCGTCGCTGACCCTGCAGGACGGGCCCCGGCCCTGGGAGGTCAGCGAACTGGTCGTCGCGACCGGCAACCGGACCTTGGTGGCGACCACCCCGCAGTACCGGGATCTGCTGCCCGACCTGCTGCGCGACGCCGAGGAGGCGGCGGCGGTCGCGGACCGGTACGCGGTCTCCGGTGCCGCCCCGGACCGGTACCGGGTCTTCTACGCCGGTGCCGACGAATGGGGCAGCTGGTACGGCGGAAACCGTCCGGACTGGACCGCCGGGTATGCGGTGGCGGTCGGCGGCGGACACTACGAGATCGTGCTCAACGGCACCAATCTGCGCGACGTGGTCCGGCCGGACCTGCTGCGTCATGAGTTGACCCACGCCGCGTCCCTGCCGGACGGCGGGAACCGGGAGCGGGCCGCCTGGTGGCTGATCGAGGGACTGGCGGAGCATGCGGCGGCCGGCGGCCGGCCGGTGGTCCGCTACGAAGGGCTGGACGACGTCCGCCGGCTGGTCCTGGAACAGGACTGGCAGGGGCCGCTGAGCAGCGTCGAGCCGACCGCGGACGCCGAGGACTGGCAGGTAGGTGCCGGGTACGGGGTGGGCTACCTGGCGGTCCGGCACCTGGTCGACCGGTTCGGCGAGGAGCGGACGTTGGCGTTCTTCCGGTCCGTGGTGCACGACGGCGTGGGTCTCGACGAGGCCGCCCGGACGCAGTTCGGTGAAGCCTGGGAGGGCCTGCAGGAGGCGTGCGTCGACTACGTCCGGCGGGCGGTCGGCTGAGCCGTCACCCGCCGCCGTCGTGCCGGTAGCTCGTACGGGTGTCGGCCGCCCCGCCGTCGGGATCAAATGACGGAACGGATCGCGCCGGTCACAGCGACCCCGTTACCGTACTGGTAACACGTGCGTTGTCCGTCGCGGCGCGGAAGGGTCCCGCCGGGCGGCACGCGCCGGGGAAATGGGATGGATCGGTGAACCATGGCAGGATCACCACAGTCCGAGGACAGGCTGTCGGAGGTCAAGTTCCTGACCGTCGCCGAGGTGGCGAGGGTGATGCGGGTGTCCAAGATGACCGTCTATCGACTCGTGCACTCCGGTGAGCTTTCCGCAGTACGGGTCGGCCGGTCGTTCCGGGTGCCGGAACACGCGGTGCACGAGTACCTGCGAGGGGCTTTCCGGGAGACCGCCTAGCGGGTATCCGGAGATGCCCAGCACCGACGCGTCCCCCGGCTGGCGCCGGGGCCGCGTTGGTGCTGATGAAACGCGCGGGCTAGGCTTGACGCCGGCCGTGCCGTCGTATGCGCGGGTGAGTCCGCCCGCCGGCCCGGCCGGTTGTCCCGTTCGGTCCACGCGTCAGCCTCCCCGCATGCTGCGCACGGGCCGACCCGAACGTTCGTTGGAAAGGCTTTCGTATGGGCTCGGTGGTCAAGAAGCGCCGCAAGCGTATGGCCAAGAAGAAGCACCGCAAGCTGCTGCGCAAGACCCGCGTCCAGCGTCGACGTCTCGGCAAGTGACCGTGGCCGGGCCCAGGCCCGGCTCAGCAACGCTCCGGTCACCCGCCGGCACTTGGAGGGCCCGATGGTGAGGTCCCCGACCGTGGTGGTAACCGGAACGAGTCGATTCATCGGTGCCCGGGTCGCCGGTCGACTAGCCGCCGACCCCCGGGTCGGCCGGGTCGTCGGGCTGGACACCGCCACACCGGTGCCGGACTTCGCAGATCTGTTGCGCGACGTCGACCAGGTCCGCGCCGACGCTGGTGCGGCCAGTGGCATCATCGCGGACCTCGATGCGTCTGCCGTCGTGCACCTGGCCGTGGTCAGTGGACCGGATCAGCAGTACGGCGGCCGCGCTGCGATGAAGGAACAGAACGTCATCGGCACCATGCAGCTGCTCGCCGCCTGCCAGCGGGCGTCTGGTCTGCGTAAGCTGGTGGTGCGTTCGTCGACGGCGGCGTACGGTGCCTCGTTCCGCGATCCGGCGGTCTTCACCGAGGACACCGAGCCCCGTGAGGTGCCGCGCGGCGGGTTCGCCCGCGACATCCTGGACATCGAGGCGTACGTGCGCGGCTTCCGCCGCCGCCGGCCCGACGTCACCGCCACCGTGTTACGGTTCGCCCCGTTCATCGGCTCGACCGCCGAGACCAGTCTGACCCGCTACTTCGCCCAGCCGCTGGTGCCGACCGTCTTCGGACGGGACCCCCGGCTGCAGTTCGTGCACGTCGACGACGCGCTCGAGGTGCTACACCGGGCCGTGGTGGAAGACCGTCCGGGCACGTTCAACGTCGCCGGTCCGGGCGTACTCACCCTCTCCCAGGCGATCCGGCGGGCCGGCCGGGTCGCCGTACCGGTGCTGGAGCCGGGGCTGTCCGGCGCTGCTGGCGTCACCCGGGCCTTCGGCGTAGGGCGCTACGGGTTCGACCAAATCGACCTGTTCGTCCACGGCCGGGTGGTCGACACCTCCCGGTTGATCCGCGAGTTCGGGTTCGAGCCGCGGTCGACGCAGGCCGCCTTCGACGATTTCCTGCGCGCCCACCCGGACGGAACGCTGCTCGCCGGTGACCGGCTGGCCGCCGCCGAACAGGCGATCCTGGCCGGCATCCGCCGGGCCCGCGCCGCCCGTGTCGGCGATCAGCGGAAACTGGCATGACCGTGCCGGACCGACCCGGCGACGTCTGGGATCAACGGGTGGCCGCCAGCCTGGCGTTCCTGCGCCGCCGGTTGGCCGGCGAGTACGAGGTGGACGAGTTCGGCTTTGATCCCGAGCTCACCGAAAGCGTGTTCCTGCCGGTGCTGCGGGCGCTCTACCGCGAGTGGTTCCGCACCGAGGTGTCCGGGATCGAACACCTGCCGGTGGACGGTGCCGGGCTCGTGGTCGGCAACCACTCCGGCACGGTCGCGCTGGATGCGGCCGTGCTCACCGCGATCCTGCACGACGAGCATCCGCAGCATCGGCACCTGCGGCTGCTCAGCGCCGACCTGGTCTTCCGGCTGCCGTTCCTGTCCGAACTGACCCGCAAGTTCGGCGGCACGGTGGCCTGCAACCCGGACGCCGAGCGGTTGCTCGGTGGTGGGGAACTGGTCGGGGTCTTCCCGGAGGGCTTCAAGGGAGTCGGAAAGCCGTACTCGCAGCGTTACAAGCTGCAACGGTTCGGTCGGGGTGGGTTCGTCTCGGCGGCCATCCGGACCGGATCGCCGATCGTTCCGGTGGCGATCGTCGGCGCCGAGGAGACCTATCCGATGCTGGCGAACATCGCCCCGCTCGCCCGGATTCTCGGCCTGCCGTACTTCCCGGTGACGCCGACCTTTCCGTGGCTGGGGCCGCTTGGCCTGGTGCCGTTGCCGAGCAAATGGCTGATCGAGTTCTGCCCGCCGATCCCGACCACCCAGTTCGCCGACCACGCCGATGACCCGTTGGTCGTGTTCAACCTGGCTGATCAGGTGCGGGAGACGATCCAGCAGGCCCTGCACCGGCTGCTGGATCGTCGGCCGGACCCGTTCGGCCGCTGAGCCGGTCAGTCCGTCAAGCTTCGCAGATCCAGCACCTGCCAGGAGGCGGCGCTGTCGTCGCCGACCGACCACCACAGCATACCGCCACGGCAGAGCACCATGCCCACGTCGTCGCTCACCACGATCGCCTCGTCGAGCTGCAGATCGTAAATGATCAACTGCTGCGAGTTGGTCAGTGAGGTGGGTGCCGACGACAGCGACAGCACCTCGAACCGGTCCAGCACGGCGACGTCGATTGTGCTTGCGGTCACCGAGCCGTCGCCGATGCGCCGACGGTCCGTACCGTCCGGGCGCATCAGGTCGATCCGGCCTGGGCCGTCCGCCGCCAGCACCAGCACCCGGCACCAGGTGGGACCGCAGGTGACCAGCTCGGTCGGGCCGGCGGGGACGTCGGTGATCCGGCGTTGCACGAGGTCACGGATCCGGATCGGGCCGGTCCCGCCGCTGCCAGCGCTGACCATCGTCGGCCACCTGGACAACGCCCAGGCACCCGGATCGGTGCGTACGGTCACCTCGCCGCCGGCCAGCGGGACCGATCGCAGTTCGGTCGCCGGTTCGGTCCCGGGCGCCACGGCGACCCAGTACAGACTGCCTTCGTTGATCACCATGTCGTACTGGGAGTTGAAGAAGACCACGTCGCCGGTGTCGGTAGTGAGCCGGCGTGGCTCGGCGTCGTCGGCCCAGCCGGCGGCCCACATCTCGGTCCGCCCGCGGCCGTCCTCGTCCGCGACCGACTCGGACCAGGCCAACGTGTCCCCGTTGGTGGTGAACCCACCGAACTGCGGGGTAGCGCCGAGCGGGAGCCGGCGCAGTTCCCGGACCGATCCGTCGGCGGCCCGCACGACCAGCCGCAGCGCGGTGCCGTCCGGGCTCGGCGCGGTGCCGACCGAGGTGGCGCCGTCGAGGAACAGCACCGGGCTGTACGCCGGCCCGTCGGTGAGGTTGGCGGGTACCTCGGTGATCTCAACCGCCGGCCAGACCTCGGCGACGGTACGCAGCCGGTCCGGCTCGTCCGCGCTGGTCGTCGGGCCGGCCTGCGGCAACACGACCAGCAGGACCGCAGCTGCCAGCGCCCCGGCCAGCCCGGCCAGATGCCACGGACGGTGGTGGCGGTGCCGACCCGGCGGGTGGCTGGGTGCCCCGGTCGACTCGACCGGGCGTGCGGTGACCGTCACACCGATGCCTTCCTGATCCGATGCCGGCGTCGCCGGCCGGGGTGGGCCGGATGCCCGGCCCGAATGAGCCGGATGTCTCTGTCCTGGTCAGCCTGTTGCCCGGCGGCGGCGGATGGCCAGGCCGGCCGTCACCGCGCCGGCCAGGAAACCGGCGGCGACCGTCGACGGTACCGCGATCCGCGCCGCCTTGCGACCGGTCCGGAAGTCCCGGACCTGCCAGCCCCGCTCCCGTGCCTGGCGGCGCAGCGCGGTGTCCGGGTTGACCGCGACCGGGTGTCCGACGGCGGTGAGCATCGGCAGGTCGTTGGCGGAGTCGCTGTACGCGCTGCAGCGGGCGAGCTCGAGCCCTTCGACTGCGGCGAGCTGCACGATCGCCTCGGCCTTGGCCGGGCCGTGCATCAGTTCGCCAGCCAGCCGACCGGTGTACGTTCCGTCGACGACCTCGGCGACGGTACCGAGCGCACCGGTCAACCCGAGACGCTGGGCGATTACCCGGCCGACCTCGACCGGAGTTGCGCTGACCAGCCACACCCGTTGCCCGGCGTCGAGGTGCACCTGCGCCAGGGCCCGGCTGCCGGGCCAGATCCGCGACGTTATCAACTCGTCGAAGATCTCCTCGGTGAGGCGTTCCACGTCGCTGACCCGCCAACCGGCGACGAACGCCAGGGCCGCTTCCCGGGCGTGCGACATGTCCCCGGCGTGTTCCGCGGCGAGCAGCCGGAACCGCGCCTGCCGCCAGGCGAACTGGGCGAGGTCGGCGGTGGTGAAGTAGTTGCGGGCGGCCAGGCCGCGCGCCAGCCAGTAGATTGACGCACCGCGCAGCATGGTGTTGTCGACGTCGAAGAAGGCCGCTGCCCGTTGGTCAGCGGCCACCGGTGTCGCGGCTGCCAGCCCGATGGTCGCCCAACCCGTGGTGTGACCGGCAGCGTCCGTACTGATGGTCACCTTGCGGGTGCGGGGCACGCCGGCATCACTCTCCCGTCGGGCGGCGCCACCGGCCCGGTCAGGTCACCGGTCAGCGGCCGGGTTGTCCTTGACCGCCGGGCGCGGGCCTGGCAGATCCGTCTCGGTGGCCTCGCCGACCTGTGGCTCGGCGAGGCTCGGCTGCTGCGGACTGGTCGACGGCCGGTCGTCGACCTCCGGGTCGATCGACGAGTCGGCACCTGCGGCGGGGGCGGGTGCTACGTCAGCGCGACCCTGGTCGCCCGACGACTCGCCGACGGGCGGCCCGACCAGGCCGCCCGGGACACGAATGCTACCGGCCGGCTCGGCCGATACGCAGCTGGTCGGCAGCGGGCCGAGTTCGTCGCTGGCGCTGGTCGCCGGAGCCGAGCAGGTCAGCTCGTCGCGCAATGCCGTGGTCCGGGCCCGGACCCGGTCGAGGAGGGTGAGTGATTCGCCGACCCGGTCCCGGTTCGCCGCCGACCCGTCGGCGAGTTGCCGCAACATGGGACGCTGCGTGGACACGAAAGAGTCGATCACGTCCAGTGGGCTCTCGTCACCGCCGACAGCGGCGGCGGAGGTGAGCAGCCGGACGCCTTCCCGGGTCTGGCCGTCCATGTCGTCCAGCACTGCGCTGAACGCGGTGGGCTCGTCGTACACGATGAGCGCTTCGCCCATCCGTACTTCTGCGAAGCTGAGGAACAGTTGTCCGCGGGAGGAGTCGGACTGGACCAGAGCGAGCTGGGCCCGTTCGGTGGACCGCTTCATCCCGTACAGGGTGTCGCCCGGCACCGCCTGCTCGGTGGCGGCGGACATGCCGGAGACGGTGATCGCCCCGAACGCGACGGTGGCGATGATGACCGCGCGGGTCCGGGCCCGGCCGGCGGTCGTCGCCGCGCGGGCCCCCGCCGCCCGACCGGCGAACCAGCGGGACCGGGGCCGTTCGGGCAGGCGGCCGTACGGAGCCGTCGGCGCGCCGGCGCCGATGCCTTCGCGCTCGGCGGTGGCGATCAGCACGGCGCGCAGGTGTGCCCGGTAGTCCGGGTCCACGCCGCTGTCCGGTGATTTCGGCATTTCGGACATTCGGCGCCCGAGTGCCGTGAGCCCGGCCAGCTCGTCGTCCAGCGGATCGCGGACCTGGTGCCGCCCTCCGCCCTCGGCGCGGTCGAGAAGTTGTGCGAATCGTTCGGCGCGTCGGCGGAAGAGATAGAGCTTGCTCATCGCGGACACCTCCCTTCGCGGGTCACGGCTTCAGTGGCGGGTGTCGCCACTATCCGGTGCGACCACGGCCAGGGTCGCTGGGGAGGTGACCCGTTGCGGGTCCTGGCACGCTGCCTGATGGCTGGCGAGGTGCTGGCATCATCGGTCGCAACCCAAGAAACGCCTGAGCGGTCAGTTGGGTTACGGGCCGGTGGCGAGATTCATCACTACGCGTGACCGCAGTTGCTTTCTGTGCTGGCTTAGTCACGGTTGGAAACCGTCGGGCAGGAGTCGGGCCAGCGCCCGTACCGCCCGGTACTGCAGGGCCTTGATCGCCCCCTCGTTCTTGCCCATCGCCCGGGCGGTCTCGGCGACCGAGAAGCCTTGCAGGAAACGGAGAACGATGCACTCCTGCTGCTCCGGGTTGAGCTGCTTGACGGCGGTCAGTAGGGCGACGTTGGTGATGTGGTCGACGACCGCTGCCTCGGGGCTTCCCTCCGGGCCGCGATCCTCGCGTTCCGCATCCATCACGTCACCCGTAGTAACTTCTAGTCGGTACCGTCCCGACTTGAAGTGGTCCGCGACCAGGTTGCGGGCGATGGTCACCAGCCAGGCCCCGAGGTCCCGGCCCTGCCAGGTGAAGCTGCCGATCCGCTTCAGGGCGCGCAGGAAGGTATCCGATGTGAGATCCTCGGCGAGTTGCCGGTTGCCCACCCGGAAGTAGACAAATCGGAATACGGTGTCCACGTACCGGTCGTAGATCAGACCGAACGCCTCGGTCTCGCCAGCCTGGGCCCGTTCCACCAGCGCCCAGACCTCGCGGGCGGGATCGGACGGGTCCGGCCGGTCCGGATAGCCGCCTGGTGGTGCGCCGGACCGACTGCCCTGGTCGGGGATGACCGGCAGAACGGTGGTCTCCGCCTCGTTGCCGTCCGGCTGGGTCGGCATGGTCGGCCGGGCCGGGGCGGCCACCGCGCCACCCATCGGCTTGCTGTTGGCGCCGGGCTGACGTCGGCTCGGCCCCTCGTTGGGCTGGGTGCGTGGCCTGGTACCTCGGGTGTCGCCGTCGCCGCGCATCGTGATGCTGAGCATCTCGTGCATCGACGCACGTAGCAGCGACAACCCCTCGCCGAGGGCGATCCGGGCGGCAGCTACCTCGCGGCTGGCCGACGGGAGAACGATCTGCGGGGAGTAGACACTCATTGGGCGTCCTCCGTTCGTGCCTGCGGCGACCCGGCGTGTTGCCGGGCCCGGGCACCTGGGTCGGTGAGCTGGGTGCTGGTACCGGCGCTGATGCCGGCGCAGACCGGCGGGTCGGTGGTGAGCCTCATGGACCGGCGAACCCTCCTGAGGTGCTGGTGCGGTGCGACAACGGGCACGGCGGCCTCCTCGGGCTGAGGGGTGGCGACTCACGGCAAAACGGGTGAGTCGACCCAAGGCGATGATAGGGCCAACGTCACCCACGCGTGTGGAGTCCGTTACACAACGACGAAGTATTTCCGCAGGGCGGCGTGCCCATGTCGCACTGGCTGTCCGCTGTCGGTTACCCGACGCTTTGCTTGTCGGGAAGCGGTAAGCTCCCCGGCGTGTCGCGCCGCCAGCCCAGAATCACCTTGATCACCCGCCCCGGCTGCCACCTCTGCGACGACGCCCGTGCGGCGATCGCCCGGGTGGCGGGGCAGACCGGCGACGAATGGGTTGAGCAGGACGTCACCGCTGACATCGAGCTGGAGCGCGACTACGGCGAACGGCTCCCGGTGGTGCTGCTCGACGGCCGGGAACACGGGTACTGGCGGGTCGAGGAGCAGCGGCTGCTCGACGATCTGCGCCGACCGGTCGGCTGACCGGGTGACCGGTCGAGTGGCCTGCGGCCGATCGGTCGGCTGACCTGCTGGTCCGGTGACGCCAATGGCCGGTATCGTGCCGCCGTGGCCCCGCTTGACACCCATCTGGTCTGGGACTGGAACGGCACCCTGCTCAACGACCTGGCGCTGGTCGTCACCTCGACCAACCACGCGATCGCCACCGTCGACGGCCCGGTGCTCACCCCCGAGCAGCACCGGGTGGCCTTCCGTCGGCCGGTCGCGGACTACTACGCAGACGTTCTCGGCCGGGCGGTCGACGCCGAGGAGTTCGGCCGGCTGGACCAGATCTTCCACGCCGCGTACCGGGCCGGTCTGACCACCTGCGGACTCGCCGAGGACGCCGAACGGGCGCTGCTCAGCTGGTCGGGCAGCCAGTCGCTGCTCTCGATGTGGTTCCACGACGAGCTGGTCCCGTTGGTCGACACGTACGGCCTGACCCGGACCTTTCGCCGCATCGACGGGCTGCGGACAGCGGTCGGCGGCGACCGCAAGGCCGGTCACCTCGACCGGCACCTGACCGCGCTGGGTGTGGACCCGGCCCGGACCGTACTGATCGGCGACTCGATCGACGATGCGGACGCCGCCGAGGCGGTCGGTGCAGGTTGCATCCTGTACACCGGCGGCTTTACCGACCCGGACCGGCTCCGGGCCCGTGGCGTGCCGGTCGCGGAGTCCCTCACCGAGGCGGTACGGCTGGCGGCCGATCACTGATCCGGTCAGCCTCGTAGGTAGGTCAGTGCGGCGAGCACCCGCCGGTGCTGTTCGGTGTCCGGCGCCAGCTGGAGTTTGTTGAAGATGTTGTGGATGTGCTTCTCGACGGCCCCGTCGGTGACCACCAGCAGCCGGGCGATGGCGGTGTTCGACCGCCCCTCGGCCATCAGCCCGAGCACCTCCCGTTCCCGCGGGGTGAGCTGGCGCAGCGGGTCGTCGCGGCGGCGCCGGACCAGCAGCTGACCGACCACCTCCGGGTCGAGCACCGTGCCGCCGGCGGCCACCCGGGCGAGGGCGTCGAGGAATTCGGCGATCGCGGCGACCCGGTCCTTGAGCAGGTAGCCGACGGCGCCGGCGCGGTCGGCGAGCAGATCGTCGGCGTACGACACCTCGACGTACTGGGACAGCACCAGCACCGGCGCCCCCGGGACCAGTTCGCGGATCCGCACCGCCGCCCGTAGCCCTTCGTCGGTGTGCGTCGGCGGCATGCGTACGTCGACGATCGAGACGTCCGGACGGTGTTCGGTGACCGCCTCGACCAGGGCCGGGCCGTCGCCGACCGCGGCCGCCACTCGGTGGCCGTGCTCGCTCAGCAGCCGGACCAGGCCCTCTCGCAGCAGTACGGCGTCGTCGGCGATCACCACTCGCATGGGTGCCATGTCTACCATCGCGGTTCAGCCGGGCAGCTCGGCGCGGATCTCGGTAGGCCCGCCCGGCGGGCTGTGCACCGCGAGAGTGCCGCCGTGCGCCCGTACCCGGTCGGCGAGTCCGACCAGTCCGTGCCCCTTGGCGAGGTGGGCACCGCCGGTCCCGTCGTCGGCCACCACGATCGTCAACCCGCCGTCGTGGCGGTGTACCCCGACACTGCAGGCGGCCGCCCCGCTGTGCTTGGCGACGTTGGTCAGCGCCTCGGCCACCACGAAGTAGGCGCTGCTCTCCACCGCCGGGTCGGGTCGCGTCGCGGCCGTGCCGAGCCGGGGGTCGACCGACAGGTCTACCGGTATCACGCCGCGTCCGGCCAGGGCGGCGAGCGCGCTGGGCAGCCCTCGGTCGACCAGGATCGGCGGTGCGATGCCACGGGACAGGGCACGTAGCTCGGCCAGTGTCTCCCGGGTCTGGTCCAGCGCCTCGTCCAGGGTACGCCGGGCGGCGTCCGGGTCAGCTGCCAACTGCTCGCGGGCCCGCCCCAGGTCCATGGCGAGCCGGACGAGTCGCTGCTGCGGCCCGTCGTGGATGTCGCGTTCCAGCCGGCGCAGCGCGGTGGCCTCCGCGCTGACCGCGGCCTGCCGCTGCTCCTCCAGGTCGGTGATCCGGTCGCGCATCTGGGCCACCCCGGTGAGCAGACCGCGGGCGAAGCCGGCCTGCAGCAACGCACAACCGCGTACCACGATCGGCAGGGTGACCAGGAAGAACAGTCCGATGGCGGTGTACAACGCGACCCGGGTGCCCGGTGCGTCGCCGAGGCCGAGCAGCGGCGCCAGGCCGTCGTCCGGGTCGGCGGGCAGCAACCAGTCGTACGTCCAGTAGAGCGAGCCGGCCAGTGCCCCGGCCCACCAGGTGACGGTGACCGGCACGGCGATCAGGGCCACCGGCAGGCGCAGCACGCCGAAAGTCAGGTCAAGCCAGGACTGGGGGTCGGTGATCGGGGCCAGGACCCGTCGCCAGGTGCCCGCGTCCGGTCCCGGCGTCACGTATCGCGGCTGCACCTGGGCGGTGGCCAGGACCCCCGCCATCCGGTGCCGTTCGAGTTGGGCGAACCCGCGGACGGTGGCCAGCGTGCCGCTTAGCACCGGCAGGCCGACGACGGTGACCACCAGACCGACGCCGAGCGCGAAACCGACGACGCCGACGACGAAGTTCGCCAGCGCGAGCGGCAGGCTGGTGAGTACGTAGAGGGAGTCGCTGGCCAGCCGGCGCAACGTCGTCGGCCGGCTGGCCGGTGCGAGGGCGGGCGGAATGCCGACTGCGGTCATGGCAGTGACGCTAGGTGCGAGGTGGCGGGCTGGTCACTCCTGCCGGCCCGCCGATCGCGGTGGGGTTGTCCCCCCGGTCGGAGCGGCGCGCGGCAAAAAGCCGGAAATTGGTAATAATGGTGCTGCTGTCGCCGGATGGAACCGGTGTGGCGGGTAGCGTGGATCCAGCGGTTCGTCTATCACCGTCGATCAAGATCGCGATTTGTGCACGCGTTCACAAGCGCCTACGCTGTAATCCTGACGAGCCCCGATAGCACAACAGGTGGCGGCGGTTGCCACAGGGGCACCGGACTGACCGGCCGGGCCGGCGGGTCAATGATCGCATCGCACGGAGACACATGAGTCAGCACCGCCAGCCAGGCGCGTCCGGCCGGGTCGACGCCGTTCCGGCGCTGCCGGACCTCCCTGAGGCGACGGTCGCGCGACTCCCGGAGTATCTCCGTGCCCTGCACACTCTCGCCGACGCCGGTCACGAGACCGTTTCCAGCGAAGGGCTGGCCAGCGCGGCCGGGGTCAACTCCGCCAAGCTGCGCAAGGACCTGTCTCAACTCGGCTCGTACGGTACCCGTGGCGTCGGCTACGACATCGCGTTGCTGATCGAGCAGATCGAGTACGTGCTCGGGCTCACCCATCGGCGGGCCGTCGCGCTCGTCGGGGTCGGCAACCTCGGCCACGCGCTGGCCGGCTACGCCGGCTTCGCCAGCCGGGGGTTCCGCATCGCCGCGCTCTTCGACGCCGACACCGACCGGGTCGGTGAACAGATCAACGGACTGGTGGTCCGGCACATCGACGACCTGCCGGCGGTGGCCGCCGAGGAGTCGATCGCCATCGGGGTGATCGCCACCCCGGCCGCCGCCGCGCAGCAGGTCGCCGACCAGTTGGTGGCCGCCGGAGTCACCAGCATCCTCAACTTCGCACCGTGCGTACTGGTGGTGCCCGCCGGAGTAGACGTGCGTAAGGTCGACCTGGCGATCGAGTTGCAGATCCTCTCCTTCCACGAGCACCGCAAGTCGGCCTCCGGTCACGACCACGGCGTGCCGGGGCTGACGGCGCTGCCGGGTGGCCTGGGCGGCGGGCCCGCCGCCGCGGCATCCTTCGACGCCGCAGCGGCCAGCTTCGACGCGTCCGGTGCCAGCTTCGACGCGTCCGGCCCGGCGGAGGCGGTCGGCTCATGAACCTTCTCGTCGTCGGCGCGTCCTACCGGACCACGCCGGTCGCCACCCTGGAGCGGTTGGCCGTCGCCCCCACCGACGTGCCCGAGACGCTGCGCCGGCTGCTCGCCCAGCCGTACGTCGACGCCGCCGTCGTGCTCTCCACCTGTAACCGGGTGGAGGTGTACGCGGCGGTCACCGGCTTCCACGGCGGTCTCGCCGACATCTGCGGCGTGCTGGGCGAGCGGGTCGGCAGCGCCCCCGGCGAACTGGCCGACCACCTGTACGTGCACTACGGCCAGGCCGCCGTCGAACACGCGTTCCGGGTGGCGGCCGGGCTCGACTCGATGGTGGTCGGCGAGGCGCAGATCCTCGGCCAGTTGCGCGACGCCTACCACGTCGCCAACGAGGCCGACGCCACCGGCCGGCTGCTGCACGAGCTCATGCAGCAGGCGCTGCGGGTCGGCAAGCGGGCACACGCCGAGACCGGGATCGACCGGGCCGGGCAGAGCGTGGTCAGCGCGGCCCTGCGGGTCGGCGGCGACCTGCTGCCCGGTGGGCTGCCCGGCCGGCCGGTGCTGGTTCTCGGCGCGGGCGCAATGGGCGCCCTGGCGGTCGCCACCCTGGCCCGGCTGGGAGTCGAGTCGATCCGGGTGGTCAACCGCCGGGACGACCGGGCGGTCCGGCTGGCCGGTGCTTACGGTGCCACTGCGGTGCCGTACGACCAGTTGCCGGCCGCGCTCAGCCAGGTCGACCTGGTGATCAGCGCCACCGCCTCGGCCGAGCCGGTACTCACTCGCGACGCCGTCACCGGGGTCCTGGCTGCCCGCCCGGCCGACCGGACCGGCCCGCTGGTCCTGCTCGACCTCGCAGTGCCCCGGGACGTGGAGCCGGCCGCCGCGGCGCTGCCCGGCGTCGCGGTGATCGACATCGACGGCCTGGCCGGCGCACTCACCGACGCGCCCGCCGCGACCGACACGGCGGCCGTCACCCGGATCGTCGACACCGAGGTGGAGTCCTTCCTCAGCTGGATGCGCGGCGCGGACGTGGCACCCACCGTGGCCGCGCTACGCGGCCGGGCCGACGACGTGGTCGGCGCCGAGCTGCGCCGACTCGCGCAGCGTCGGCCGGACCTCACCGACGACCAGCGCGCCGAGGTCGCGCACACCGTGCACCGGGTGGTCCAGCGGCTGCTGCACTCGCCGACCGTACGGGTGCGTCAGCTCGCCGCCGAGCCCGGTGGTGACCAGTACGCCGCGCTGCTGCGCCAACTGTTCGACCTGGAGGTGCCGGGCACCTCCGCCGCCGGCGACGTGCCGGACCTGGAGGCCGACCGATGAGTGTGTTGCGCCTGGGCACCCGGGGCAGCGCCCTGGCCACCGCCCAGTCCGGTCGGGTCGCCGCCGCACTGCGCGCCGCCACCGGCCGCGACGTCGAACTGGTGGAGATCGTCACCGCCGGGGACCGGTCCACCGCGCCGGTCGCCGCGCTCGGCGTCGGCGTGTTCGTTTCCGCGCTACGCGACGCGCTGCTGGCCAAGGAGATCGACTTCGCGGTCCACTCGTACAAGGACCTGCCCACCGCCGGTCAGGCGGAGCTGCTGGTCGCGGCGGTGCCGCCCCGGGAGGATCCGCGCGACGCGTTGATCAGCCGGGACGGCCGGATGCTCGCCGAACTCGCGCCGGGGGCCACCGTCGGCACCGGGGCACTGCGCCGGATCGCCCAGCTGAACGCCCTCGGGCGTCAGCTCGTGGTCACCCCGATCCGGGGCAACGTGGACACCCGGATCGGCCGGGTGCGCGGCCCGCAGCCCGATCTCGACGCGATCGTGCTGGCCCGGGCCGGCCTGGCCCGGCTCGGCCGGACCGCCGAGATCACCGAGACTCTCGACCCGATGCTGATGCTGCCGGCGCCCGCCCAGGGCGCCCTGGCCGTCGAATGCCGGGCCGACGACACCGACCTGGTCGAGCTGCTCGGCATGCTCGACCATGCACCGACCCGAGCCGCGGTCGCCGCGGAACGGTCGTTGCTCGCGACGCTGGAGGCCGGCTGCAGCGCACCGGTCGCGGCGTACGCGGAAGTCGCCGAGGGGGATGACGGCGACGAGATCTACCTGCGCGGGGCGGTGATCAGCCCGGACGGACTCCGGGAGATCAGACTGTCGCGCACCGGTCCCCCGGCCACCGCCGTCGAGATCGGCGCGGCACTCGCCGCCGAGCTGCTCGACGCCGGAGCCGACACGATCCTTCCGGGGGCCACGCCCGGCGGTCCGTCCAGGGCCGCGGATGGCGACGGCGCGGTGCCCCCAGCGACCTTCAGCGCCCAATCCGTCCGGCGCGACGACCCAGAACATGGGGAGCATAAATGACTCGCACCCGTAAGCTCGCCGGCCACATCGCGTTCGTGGGCGCCGGCCCCGGCGACCCGGGCCTGCTGACCCGCCGGGCGCACGACGCCCTGGTCGAGGCGGACCAGGTCGTCTACGACCGGGGTGTCCCGGAGACCCTGCTCGCTGCGGTCCGCGCCAGCGCCAAGGCGGACACCCAGCTCAGCCCGGCCGAGGGCGCGCCAGGCGACGTGGCCAAGGTGCTGATCTCCGCTGCCCGGTCCGGGCAGGCGGCGGTCCGGCTGGTCTGCGGCGACCCGTTCGGTCACCATGCGGTGGTGACCGAGGTACAGGCCGTCGCGCGTACCGCGGTGCCGTTCGAGGTGGTGCCCGGGGTCAGCCAGGCCGAAGGGGTGGCCGGCTACGCCGGGGTGCCGCTGCCCGGCATCCGTACGGTGGCCGATGTCGACGACACCGCCGGCCTCGACTTCGAGGCGCTCGCCGCGGCGGTCGGCCGGGGCTCGCTCGCCCTGGCGGTGGACGCAGGGGAGCTCGCCGCAGTCCGCGACGGACTGCTCGCCGCCGGCGTCGACGGTGCCACCTCGGTCGCGGTGACCGGGGACGGGACCGGCGAGACCCAGTACACCACCACCTCGACGGTGGACAGTTTCGTCGCCGCCGCGCTCGGCTTCACCGGCCGGGTGGTGCTCACCCTCGGTGCCGGGGTCGCCGAGCGGGACAAGCTGAGCTGGTGGGAGAACCGGCCACTGTACGGCTGGAAGGTGCTCGTGCCGCGGACCAAGGAGCAGGCCGGCGTGATGAGCGCCCAGCTGCGCGCCTACGGCGCCATCCCGTGCGAGGTGCCGACCATCGCGGTCGAGCCGCCGCGTACCCCGGCGCAGATGGAGCGGGCGGTCAAGGGCCTGGTCGACGGCCGGTACGCCTGGATCGTCTTCACCTCGGTCAACGCCGTACGGGCGGTGTGGGAGAAGTTCGCCGAGCATGGGCTGGACGCCCGGCACTTCGGCGGGGTCAAGATCGCCTGCATCGGGGAGGCGACCGCTGACGCGGTCCGCGCCTTCGGAATCCAGCCTGAGCTCGTGCCGGCCGGTGAGCAGTCCTCCGAAGGGCTGCTGGCCGAGTTCTCGCCGCACGACGAGATCCTCGACCCGGTCGGCCGGGTGCTGCTGCCCCGGGCGGACATCGCCACCGAGACCCTCGCCGCCGGGCTGACCGAGCGTGGCTGGGAGGTCGACGACGTCACCGCGTACCGAACGGTGCGGGCCGCGCCGCCGCCGGCCGAGATCCGCGACGCGATCAAGTCCGGCGGATTCGATGCGGTGCTGTTCACCTCCTCGTCCACCGTTCGCAACCTGGTCGGCATCGCCGGCAAGCCGCACGCCCGGACGGTGGTCGCGGTGATCGGCCCGAAGACCGCCGAGACCGCCACCGAGTTCGGCCTGCGGGTGGACGTGCAGCCGGCGCACGCGTCGGTGCCGGAGCTGGTCGAGGCGCTGGCCGGCTACGCGGTCGAGCTGCGGGAGAAGCTGGTGGCGATGCCGGCCAAGCAGCGGCGCGGCTCCAAGGTGCAGGGTCCGACGGCGCTGCGGTTCCGCTGAGCCGGTGGCCGCCGGCTGACCGCTGAGCCGGCGGCCACCGAGCCGGCGAACGCCTGAGCCAGGAGACGATGGGCGATGACGTATCCGCAGAGCCGGCCACGCCGGCTGCGCCGCACCGCCGCGGTGCGGCGGCTGGTCGAGGAGACCCGGCTGTCCCCGGCCGAGCTGGTGCTGCCGATGTTCGTCAAGGAAGGGCTCACCGGGCCGCGACCGATCCCGTCGCTGCCCGGTGTGGTCCAGCACAGCCGGGACTCGTTGCGCAAGGCCGCCGCCGAGGCGGCGGCGGCCGGGGTCGGCGGGATCATGCTGTTCGGCGTGCCGCAGCGCCGGGACGCGACCGGTTCCGCCGGTGTCGACCCGGCCGGGGTGCTGAACGTCGCCATCCGGGACGTGGTCGCCGAGGTCGGTGACGCTACCGTGGTGATGAGCGACCTCTGCCTCGACGAGTTCACCTCGCATGGGCACTGTGGCCTGCTCGCCGCCGATGGGACGGTGGACAACGACGCGACGCTCGCCGCGTACGCGCAGCTGGCGATCGCGCAGGCCGAAGCTGGCGCGGACATGCTCGGCCCGTCCGGGATGATGGACGGCCAGGTCGGGGTGGTGCGCCGGGCGTTGGACGCGGCCGGGTACACCGACACCGCACTGCTCGCGTACGCGGCGAAGTACGCCTCGGCGTTCTACGGGCCGTTCCGCGACGCGGTGGAGTCGGCACTGGTCGGTGACCGGCGGACCTACCAGCAGGATCCGGCGAATCTTCGGGAGTCGCTGCGCGAGGTCGAGCTGGACGTCGCCGAAGGTGCCGACCTGGTGATGGTCAAGCCGGCGCTGCCGTACCTGGACGTGATCGCGGCGGTCCGCCAGCGGGTGCACGTTCCGGTCGCCGCCTACCAGGTCTCCGGCGAGTACGCGATGGTCGAGGCGGCTGCCGCGAACGGCTGGATCGACCGGGACCGGGTGATCCTGGAAACGTTGACGTCGATCCGGCGGGCCGGCGCGCAGATCATCCTTACCTACTGGGCGACGGAGGTCGCGAACACCCTCTGACCGGGGCTGCCGGAGCCAGCCGCCGACCCGGGTCGTTCAGCTGCGCACGCCGAGCCGGTGCATCAGGGTCGGGATGTCGGCTCCGTAGTCCCACCAGTCCCGGTCGGGCTGGTAGCCGAGCTCGGCATTGATTGCGATCAGATCCTCGTCGCCCTCGGCGTTCCAGGTCTGCACCTCGGCCAGCCTCGGCTCGACGGTACGCAGCTCCAGCAGCATCCGGGCCTTGATCGCCCGGTCGATGCCGTGCCCCAGGTGGGCCTGGGCGACGATGGTGTCGTACTGGTCGGCCCGGGTCGGGTGCTGTGCTGGCACCACCACCTCGGTCAGCCCGGCCACCGCACCACTGGCCAGGTGCCGGGCCAGCACGATGTACGGCGTCATGCCGCGGCGACGCAGGCAGTCGAGGCTGTCCCGGAGCCGGTCCGGGTCGTAGGAGCTGGGCCGCAGATCCAGGTCGCCGTCCTCCGGTATGCTCTGCTCGGCCTTGGTCCGGGCGTACGCATCGACCAGAGCATCCGGCGGCCCGCCCGGATGGAACTCGATCTGGTACCCGGGGACCGGGTCCTGCGCCGTCTTCTCGATCGCGGTCCAGTCGACCGCCGGCAACCGGAGCACGCTGCGGATTTCCCGGAACTGGCGGGCGAACCCCAATGAATCGTAGAAATCGACGGCGCAGGTGCCCCCGATGACCTCGACG
This sequence comes from Micromonospora sp. LOL_013, assembly GCF_048060315.1. Taxonomy (NCBI): domain Bacteria; kingdom Bacillati; phylum Actinomycetota; class Actinomycetes; order Micromonosporales; family Micromonosporaceae; genus Micromonospora; species Micromonospora sp. LOL_013. Next base: position 70,469 of record NZ_JBHMIQ010000021.1, on the reverse strand, counting down.
CCGACCGAGCTGAACCCCTCGTGGTAGGCGCGGCGTACGGCGAGCGCCAGCAGCTCCCGGCCCAGGCCGGTGCGCCGGGCGTCGGGCCGGACCAGGATCTCGAGCACCCCGATGTCGCCGAGGAGCAGCACGTTGACGTGCCCGTTGACCGGCCCTGGCCGGCCGTCGCCGGCGGCCTCCTCGGCCAGCCAGCAGATCCGTCGGACCCCGGGCATCGTTTCGGTCAGGTACTCCCGCAGGGAGTCTGGCCGCCAGTACGGATCGCCTGGCAGGTCAGCCTCGAATACCCGGTTGAGACAGTCCAGCAGAGATGAGATCTCGGCGGACGACGCGGTTCGGGGGTCCCACTCGCGTACCTTCACGCGTCTAGCTTGCCGCCAAGTCGCCGGTTGCGAAAGTGGCCGGGCCGGAAATTGTGGCTATCTGATTGCACTAAGTACGGCTACGTACGCCGTAGTCGTTGGCGGTGTCGAAGACTGCCTGGGCGTACGGCTGCACGTTGTTGTACGACAGGATCGCACTCCACCAATCAGAAGGTGTGGACAGATCGCGCCCGTTCCGGCACAAGTAGTTAGCAGCGGCGAGGCTGGCGTCATCGATATCCTGCGGATCGATGACACCGTCGTTGTCCGCGTCCACCGCGAATTCCGCCCAGGTGGTCGGGATGAACTGCATCGGGCCGACCGCACGGTCGTACACCGGGTCGTTGTCCAGCTCGCCGTTGTCGGTGTCGGTGATCCGCTGACGTCCGCCGGCACCGTCCAACGGCAGCCCGGTGATCGGCGGTACGGCGCGGCCGTCGGCGTCCAACCGTGACCCGTTCGCCCGGCCGTGGGTCGACTCGATCATGCCGATCGCGGCCAGCGTGGTCCACGACAGGCGGCAGTCCGGCGTGGTGGTGGCCAGCACCAACTCGGCGTAGCCGTACGCCTCCATCGCCACTACCGGAATGTCGACCCGGCTGGCTGTGCGGGTCGCCCAGGCGGCGAGGACCGTGGCCGGCCGGGTCGGGGCACCCGGGTTCAGCCCGCCGTCGAGCGGGGGAACCGCCGGTGGCTCGAGCAGGTCGGGGTCCGTGGTCTCGGGCAACTGCGGTACGGCGGTGGTGCCGAGCGCCGTGGGCGAGGCGGCCGGTTGCCGGTCGCCGGCGGCCGCTGGGACCAGCACCGCACCGGCGGCACCGCTGCCAGCGATCAGAGCGAGCAGGAGCAGCCCGGGCAGGGCCAGCCGCCCGGCCGGCCGGCGACTCCACGCGCCGGCCGCTCGGGCCGCCCGGCGGAGGCCACGCCGGACCGGTCGCAGCCGCGCCGGGTGCAGCCAGCCGATCCGGGTGCCGAACGGCGCGTCCTCTCGCCGGTGCCGGCCGACCACGGCAAGCGTGGTGGCCGGTGCCGGTGCCGGTGCCGGCCCGGGCAGATCGGTCGCCGGTCGCGCCTGCTCGTCTGCGCAGGCCCCGGTCGGCTGGGTGCCGCTGTCGGCGGTCGGCCGGGTGTCGTCGCCGCCCCCTGCGGTGGGTCCGGTATCGCCGGGTGGTCGGGGCTCGCTGGTCGGTCCGGTGTCGCTGCCTGGTCCGATATCGCCGGTCGACGCGGCGTCGGTCGACCGTACCGGGTCCGGGCCCGGGATGCTTTCCTGCCGCGGTGGCCGGGCAGCCGTCGGCACCGCCGGACGCAACCGATGTGGTGGTGGCGTGCCCGACCCGTCCTCGACCATGCCGTCGAGTATCACCCATCCGGCCGGAAGCGTCAGTTCCCGCCGTACCCTATCCACATGCCCCGGTACGAGTTCCGCTGTCGCGCGTGTGGCGACACCTTCGAGGTCAACCGTCCGATGACTCAGGCTGGCGATCCGGCGTCCTGCCCGCAGGGACATTCCGACTCGGTCAAACTGCTGTCCACCGTCGCGATCACCGGCCGTGGTGCCGGGACCTCCGGTGGAGTGCCGGTCATGCCGCCAGCCCCGGCCGGCGGCGGTGGCGGCTGCTGCGGTGGCGGGTGCGGATGCTAGTTGACCCACAGCGGTGACCGGTTCGCGATGAGCTGGGTTGCCGGACTGCGGCAGCATGAACGCGACTTCCCAGCGGGGCGGAGGTTCCACGGGTGTCGGCACCGATCGCACTGCCGAGCGGACTGGTCACCTTCATGTTTACCGACATCGAAGGATCGACGAGGCTGGCCCGACTGCTCGGCCGCGACTACCGCCCGGTGCTCAGCGAACACCGTCGGTTGGTACGGCGCACCTTGTCGGCCAGCGACGGCACGGAGTTGTTCACCGAAGGGGATTCGTTCTTTGTGGCGTTCGCCGACGCGTCCGCCGCACTGGACGCCTGCCGGCGTGCGCAGCGGGCGCTGGCCGCGCACGAGTGGCCGACCCCGGATGTCGCACCCCGGGTGCGGATGGGGCTGCACACCGGGCACGCCGAGCCGGTCGGGGGTGAGTACGCCAGCCCGGAGGTGCACCGCGCGGCGCGGATCGCGGCGGCGGCGCACGGTGGCCAGGTCCTCTGTTCCGCTGCGACCGCCCAGGCCGCCGATCCGTTGCCGGTCGGCGTCTCGCTGCTCGATCTCGGCCTGCACCGGCTGCGCGGGTTCGACGACCGGGAGCGGCTGTTCCAGTTGATCGCCGCCGGGCTGGAGCGCCAGTTCCCCAGACCGCGTACGGCCGACTCGGCCAGCCACAATCTGCCCAATCAGATCAGCTCCTTTGTCGGTCGCCGGATCGAACGCCAGGAGCTGCGCCAGCTGGTCGCCGAACACCGGCTGGTCACCGTGGTGGGTGCCGGCGGTGCCGGCAAGACCCGGCTGGCGATCGAGGTCGCGGTCGACGCCAGCGGTGACGCCGCGCAACCACCGGCCGTGGACCCGGCCAGGGCCGGCCACCCGGACGGGGTGTGGTTCGTCGATGTTGCGACGGTGACCGATCCCGGCCTGGTCGCGTTCGCCGTCGCCGCGGTGTTCGGCCTGCGGCCGGAGCCGGGCCGGCCGATCCTGGACACCGTCGTCGAGTATGCGGCCGCCCGCCGGCTGCTGCTGGTGCTCGACACCTGCGACGCCCAGCCGGCGGCGTGTGCCGAGGTGATCGCCCGGCTGCTCGGCGGTGGCCGGCAGGTCCGGGTGTTGACGACCAGCAGGGAGCCGCTGGGGGTGCCCGGCGAGGTGGTGTGGCGGATACCGCCGATGTCGGCCGAACCGGGGCCGGCCGGCGGCCCCAGCGACGCCGTGGCGCTGTTGCTCGACCGCACGGCGGCGGCCCGGGGCGGTCACCCGCCGGGTCCGACCGAGACCGCCCAGCTGCATCGGGTGGCGGCTCGGCTGGACGGGTTGCCGCTGGCGATCGAGCTCGCCGCCGCCCGGCTTCGGGTGCTCTCCGTCGGGCAGCTCGTGGACCGCCTCGACGATGTCCTGGGGGTGCTGGACGCGGGGCAGGAGGAGCCGGTCGGCGCGCAGCGCCCTGCCGGGCGGCGGCACGGCACACTACAGGCGACGGTCACCTGGTCCTACCGGACGCTGGCCCCCCGGGCGGCCCGCCTGCTGCGCTGGATGTCGGTCTTTGCCGGACCGATCGATCTGGGCACCGTGGAGTGGCTGCTCGAGGATGATCCGCTGGGGCCGTTGGCGGTGCTGGTCGACAAGTCGATGATCCAGGCCGAGCCGGCGGCCGGCGGCACCAGCTACCGGATGCTCGACCCGATCCGGGCGTACGCGGCACGGCGGCTGGTCGAAGCGGGTGAGGAGCAGGCTGCCCGGGACCGGCACGTGGCCTGGGCCCTGCACGCGTTGCAGCGTGCCTACCTGGGCCCGGACGGCAAGCCGGTCACCCTTTCGCTGTACACCCTCGATCCGTTGGCCGACGAGCTGCGGGCCGCGCTTCGGTGGAGCACCACAGGTGGCAGTGCCCGGCGTGGCCTGCAGCTCGCCAGCGGGCTCGACCAGTGGTGGCGCGAACGCGGCCTGGCCCGGGAAGGCCGGCTGTGGCTGTTCCGGCTGTACGGGCGGATCGCCGAGACCGGCGAGGCGATTCCCGAGGCGGAGTTGGCGGCCGCGTACCACATGCATTCGCAGCACGCGGGCGCGGACGGCGAGTTCGGCGAGGAGATGCGGTTTTCGCACCGGGCGGAGGCCGCCGCCCGGCAGGCCGGCGACGCGGGCCTGCTGGCCCGGGTGCTGGCCGGTCGGGGCGCCTCGCTCATCGATCTCGGGCAGTTCGTCGAGGCCGAGCAGGTGTGCCGGCGGGTGATCGACTGGGCGGCGGCGAACGGCGCGGTCGGCGACGCGCTGTTCGCCGTGTACAGCCTGGCCGAGCTGCTCTGCCGGCGAGGGGCGTTGGACGAGGCAGCCGAGGTGCTGGCTACCGCCCGGCCGGCGGAGGCCGCCCGGCCGGCGGAGCGCGGCCGGCGGACCGTGGACATGCTGCTCGGGCTGGTGGCGTTGGGCCGCCGGGACCTGGTCGCCGCGCACGACCATCTGGTGGTGGCGCTGCGCTCCCGGATGCGGTACGGGTTCCACCGGCGGGCCTGCGACACGCTGAACGCGATGGCGGTCCGGTGCGCGCTGGGCGGTGACCCGTCGACCGCTGCCCGCCTGTTCGGTGCCGCTCAGGCGACCCGCTCGGCGCTGCGCAGCACGGCCGGCATGTTCGGCGGCTACTGGGCGCAGGAGCAGGCCAAGGTACGGTCGGCGATCGGCGACAGGGCGTTCGACGCCGGGTACGCGCAGGGTAGCCGGATGAGTCTGGTCGAGGCGGCGGCGTTGGCGCTCGCCGTTGAGCATCCGGACCTGACGACCGTCGCCCGGTGGCTCGCCGACGAGTCCGCTGGCGCGGTCGGTGACGCCGACCCGCTCGGCGGCCGTGGTGACCGGCGGCCGGCCCGGCCGTGGTGACCGGCGGCCGGCCCGGCACTGGGAGAGGGCGGGCCGGCCGGTGCGGCGCGGTGCGGGGCGGTGCCGGTCAATCGGTGCCGGCCAGCCGTGGTCCGGCGGCCCGCAGTTGCCGGGCCCGCTCCAGGTCGGCGGCGGTCACGACCGGCGCGCCGAAGATGCGCACCGCCTGGTAGTACGTCCAGGCCAGGCTCAGGCATGCCGGCCGGACGAAGCTGCTGTAGCGGGCGCACGCCCGCTTGAGGTCCTCGTAGAAGGCGCTGTCCACCCGTGCCTTGTTGGCGGAGAACTGGCCGATCGCCTTGTAGTTGCGGTAGCCGAAGTCGTGCCGGTGGCAGGAGAGCCGGAAGTCGAAGCCGAGCGGGTTGTCCGGGCTGGACGAGCAGTAGTCGGTCGACCAGTCGAACTGGTAGGCGGCCCAGGCTCCCTGGTTGAGCCGGGCCGAGTTCCAGACGCTGTAGCTGCTCGCGCTGGTCTGGGTCCAGCCGGACAGCACTGCGGGCTTGTCAGCGGGCACGGCGGCGGCTGGGCCGGCCGAGCCGAGGGCGGCGGTGAGGCCGAGCAGTGCGGCGGTGAGCAGGGTGGTCAGGCGTCGGGACATCGCGATACCTCCGGTGGACGGTCCGTGGGTGGTGTCGGCGCGCTTGTTACCGGCGGGTCACAAGCGGGTCCACAGTCTCGTGGTATCAGCTAGAGTCGATCCTTAGGTGGCCTGATTGTTTGTCGACCAGTGTGTGAACAGACGAGTCGGCCGGACCGGTCACATCGCCCGGCCGTCTCGGCTGTTCGGCCCTCCCTGCCGTCTGGTCCCCGGCCGCCCGGACGGCCCGTGATCAGCCGCCCGGACGGCCCGTGATCAGCCGACGTCGGTGGCGTCGGCTCGGGTCGCACCGGGCAGCGCGGCGACCCGGACCAGGGCGACCACTCGGCCGAGCCCGCCGCCATCCGTTCCGAGGGAACGTCCGACGATCCACACCCACCGATTGTCGTAATAGACCGACAGATCGGGTCGCATCTGCTGCACCTGGAGTATGAGATTGTGTCCGCCGTACCGCCAGTCGTCCTTGCTGAGTCGTAACACCGTCCCCGGGGCGATCATGGGAATGGCGTTCGGTCGTGGTGGGTGCACAGACTGCTCCGGAAGCTGGCGGATGGATGGCTGCTGGGTGAGCATCGACAACACTGCGTCCCGATGCAATGTCTCTAAGCAAGATTTGAGGCAGCGGGATACGACCGCTTCCGTCCCGGACGCACCTGGCACAAGGTGTTGTCCAGGCGATCAAGATCAGGCGGTACGGAACAGCTATGTTGTGGGCGTGTACGGGGACATGAAGGCGGAGGCGGGCCGGCGGTGATCCACTTTCCCGCCGTACGGCAGGGGCCGCTGCGGGCACTGAGTCTGCGGCTGATGGCGGCGGTCGGACTGGTGCTCGGCGTGGTGGCCGTGGTGTACGCCGACCGCGACGGCTACCGGGACGCCAACGGCGACGGCGTCTCGCTGCTCGACAGCTTCTACTACGCGGTGGTCAGCCTCTCCACCACCGGGTACGGCGACATCGCTCCGGTCACCGAGGCGGCCCGGCTGGTCAACGTCCTGATCATCACGCCCGCCCGAGTGGTCTTCCTGATCATCCTGGTCGGCACCACCCTGGAGGTGCTCACCGAGCAGTACCGGACGAACCTTCGACTGACCCGGTGGAGAAAGAACGTGAAGGACCACGTGATCATCTGCGGCTACGGCACCAAGGGCCGTAGCGCCGTCTCCGCGCTGCTGGAGAACGGCTTCGACAAGCAGCACATCGTCGTCGTGGAGAGCAGCGGGATCGCTCTGCGGCAGGCGACCTCCGCCGGGCTGGTGGCCATCGAAGGATCGGCCACCCGCTCGTCGGTGCTCAACGAGGCGCACGTCAAGCACGCCAAGGCGGTGATCATCGCGACCGACAGCGACGATGCCTCGGTCCTGGTCACGCTGACCGTCCGGCAGTTGACCGCAGGGAAGGTACGGATCATCGCCGCCGCCCGCGAAGCGGAGAACGCGCCGCTGCTACGGCAGAGCGGCGCGCACCATGTCATCGTCTCGTCCGCCACCGCGGGCCGGCTGCTCGGCCTGTCCACGTCGGCGCCGCCGCTGATCGACGTGGTCGAGGATCTGCTCACCCCAGGACAGGGGATGGCGCTGGCGATGCGTTCGGCGAACCGCGACGAGGTGGGCACCTCACCGCGGGAACTGGCCAACCTGGTGATCGCGCTGATCCGGCGCGGCCGAGTGGTGTCGCTCGCCGACCCGGACAGCGTCAAGATCGAGACAGGTGACCTGCTGGTCTATGTCCGCGACGACCGGACCTCGGCCAGCACGCCGTCGATCGGCTGACCGCCGAGCCGACCGGCGCCGGTCAGTTGATCGACCAGGTGTCGCCGCTGCGCAGCAGCCCGGCAAACTGCTCCTCCGGGGTGCCCTCGGCCGCTGCCCGGGCCTGCTCGACCTGGGTCTGGATCAAGCTGTCGTAGCTGGGCCGGGACACGCTGCGAAACACCCCGATGGGCGTGTTGCGCAGATCGGCGGCGGGCAGCCGGGACAGCGCGAACGCGTAGGCGGGCTCGGCGATCGTGGCGTCGTGCACCACGATCTGCTCGGCCGGCACCGACGCGGTCTCGCGGACCTCCAGCCCGAAACCGCCGGGCGGGTGGACCACGCAGAACTGCCCGTCGGCCCCGAACGTGATCGGCTTGCCGTGCTCCAGCCGGATCAGGTAGTCGTCCCGGGTCGCCGGCTCCTTCAACTGCTCGAACGCGCCGTCGTTGAAGATGTTGCAGTTCTGGTAGATCTCCACGAACGCCGAACCCTGGTGCTCGGCGGCGGCACGCAGCACCGACTGCAGATGCTTACGGTCGGAGTCGATGGTCCGAGCGACGAACGTCGCCTCGGCGCCAAGGGCGAGCGACAGCGGGTTGAACGGCGAGTCGGCCGAGCCGACCGGCGTCGACTTGGTGATCTTGCCCAGCTCCGACGTCGGCGAGTACTGCCCCTTGGTCAGCCCGTAGATCCGGTTGTTGAACAGCAGGATCTTGAGGTTGACGTTGCGGCGCAGCGCGTGGATCAGGTGGTTGCCGCCGATCGACAACGCGTCACCGTCCCCGGTCACCACCCAGACCGACAGGTCCGGGCGGGACACCGACAGGCCGGTGGCGATCGCCGGCGCCCGGCCGTGGATGGAGTGCATGCCGTACGTGTTCATGTAGTACGGGAAGCGCGACGAGCAGCCGATGCCGGAGACAAAGACGATCCGCTCCCGGGGCATGTTCAGCTCCGGCATGAATGACTGCACCGCGGCGAGGATCGCGTAGTCACCGCACCCGGGGCACCAGCGCACCTCCTGGTCGGACTTGAAGTCCTTAGCGGTGAGCTTGACCGCCACCGGCGTACCGCCGGGGCGTCCGTTGCGGGCGGGCTCAGACATTCTTCACGACCTCTTCCAGCATGGTTTCCAGCTCCGTGGCGGTGAACGGCAGGCCACGGACCTGGTTGTAACCGATCGCGTCGACCAGGTAACGGGCCCGGATCACGTGGGCCAGTTGACCGAGGTTCATCTCCGGAATCACTACCCGGTCGTAGTTGCGCAGCACCTCGCCGAGGTTGGCCGGCAGCGGTGCCAGGTGCCGCAGATGCGCCTGGGCGACCGACAGGCCACGCTGGCGCAACGCCCGGCAAGCGGCACCGATCGGCCCGTACGTCGACCCCCAGCCGAGCACCAGCGTTCGGGCGTCGCCGTTCGGGTCCTCCACCTCGACGTCCGGCACCGGGATCGCGTCGATGCGGGCCTGCCTGGTCCGCACCATGAAGTCGTGATTCGCCGGGTCGTAGGAGATGTCGCCGGTGCGGTCGGCCTTCTCCAGACCGCCGATGCGGTGCTCCAGGCCGGGGGTGCCGGGGATCGCCCACGGCCGGGCCAGCGTCTGCGGGTCGCGCAGGTACGGCAGGAAGGTCTTGCCGTCGTCGTCGTTGGCCTCGGTGGCGAACTCGACCCGCAGGTCGGGCAGGGAGTCGACCTCGGGCAGCAGCCACGGCTCGGAACCGTTGGCCACGTAGTTGTCGGACAGCAGCAGCACCGGGGTGCGGTAGGTGAGTGCGATCCGGGCCGCCTCGATGGCGGCGTGGAAGCAGTCCGACGGCGACCGCGGCGCGATCACCGCGACCGGTGCCTCGCCGTGCCGGCCGAACAGCGCCATGTTCAGGTCGGCCTGCTCGGTCTTGGTCGGCATGCCGGTAGACGGCCCGGCCCGCTGCACATCGACGATCACCAGCGGCAGCTCCAACGCGACGGCGAGCGAGATGGTCTCGCCCTTGAGCGCCACGCCGGGCCCGGAGGTGGTGGTGACGCCGAGGGCGCCGCCGTACGCCGCGCCGAGCGCCGCGCCGACCGCGGCGATCTCGTCCTCGGCCTGCATGGTGACCACACCGAACCGCTTGTGCTTGCTCAACTCGTGCAGGATGTCCGAGGCCGGTGTGATCGGGTAGGCGCCGAGGAAGATCGGCAGCTTGGCCCGGACCCCGGCGGCCACCAGCCCCAGCGACAGCGCCGCGTTGCCGGTGATGTTGCGGTACGTGCCCGGGCGCATCCGGGCCGGGTTGACCTCATAGCGTACCGAGAAGTCCTCGGTGGTCTCGCCGAAGTTCCAGCCGGCCTTGAACGCGGCGATGTTCGCTGCTACCAGGTCCGGACGCTTGGCGAACTTGCGCTCCAGGAACCGGATGGTGGACTCGTACGGCCGGGAGTACATCCACGAGAGCAGCCCCAGCGCGAACATGTTCTTTGCCCGTTCGGCGTCCTTCTTCGAAACGGACAACTCGGCGAGCGCGCCGATGGTCATCGAGGTCAGCGCCACCGGATGTACGGCGTACCCGTCGAGCGAGCCGTCCTCCAGCGGGCTGGCGGCGTATCCGACCTTGGCGAGGTTGCGCCGGGTGAACTCGTCGGTGTTGACGATGATGTCCGCGCCGCGCGGCAGGTCGCCGAGGTTCGCCTTCAGCGCCGCCGGGTTCATGGCGACCAGGACGTTCGGCGAGTCACCGGGAGTGAGGATGTCGTAGTCGGCGAAATGCACCTGGAAGCTGGACACCCCGGGCAGGGTGCCGGCGGGGGCCCGGATCTCGGCCGGGAAGTTCGGCAACGTGGAGATGTCGTTGCCGAGCTGCGCGGTCTCCGAGGTGAACCGGTCGCCGGTCAGCTGCATGCCGTCACCGGAGTCGCCAGCGAAACGGATGACCACCCGATCCAGTTGACGGACCTGCTTGGTCACGTGAGCTGACCTCCTCGATTCCTGCCGGCGGCGTGGATCGCCGGCTGTGCTGGGGCGGTTGCCGGCGTCCTGCGGCTGTTGCCGGCCGTGGCGCTGTCGTTGCCCGGTGCCACGATGGGTGTCCCGGTAAGGGCGTCCTAACCATGGTGACACTCTGAGGGAAGCCTACGTCGGATCGGGTCGGATACCCGGCTCGGGTCCGCCCGGTGGGACTGGAATCACCCAACGGTCGCGGGGCGGTGACGCCGGTCTCCGCCGGTCGTCCGAGCCGGCCCGGACGACCGGACGACCGGACGGTCGGCTGTCGGACGGTAGGCTGTCGGACATGCAGGGCTACCTCGGCTCGTACGCGACGTTGGGGCTGTTGCTGCTGGTCGGCGTCGCCTTCTTCACCGTCGGCTACGGCGCCAACCGGTTGCTGCGGCCGGGGCAGCCGGCCGACCCGGTCGGCAAACGGGCCAGCTACGAGTGCGGCCTCGACCCGGTGGGCGGCGACTGGGCCCAGGCGCAGATCCGCTACTACGTGTACGCGTTTCTGTACGTGCTCTTCGCGGTGGAGGCGGTCTTCCTCTTCCCCTGGGCGGTGATCTTCGACCGGCCGGGGTTCGGCCCGGTCACCGTCGCTGAGATGGGCGTCTTCGTGGCGGTCCTGGCGCTGGGCATCCTCTACGCCTGGCGCAAGAACGTGCTCCGCTGGACCTGACCGCGACCTGACCTGCACCCGTACCCGAACCCGGTCAGGCCAACGCCCGGCGGGACACCGCCGGCGGGCGGTCGCCCCGGATCGACGCCACCATGTCCAGCGCTCGCCGGGTCGCCGCCACCTGGTGCGCCCGGAACACCCGGGCACCCAACCAGGCGGAGACCGCCGTCGCCGCCAGGGTGCCCTCCAGCCGCTGGTCGACCGGCAGATCCAGGGTCTCGCCGATGAAATCCTTGTTCGAGAGGGCGACCAGGACCGGCCAGCCGGTGTCGACCAGTTCGGCGAGCCGCCGGGTGACCTCCAGCGAGTGCCGGGTGTTCTTGCCGAAGTCATGCGCCGGGTCGATCAGGATGCCGTCCGGTCGTACCCCGAGACCGACCGCGCGCTCGGCAAGGCCGGTCACGGTGCCTACCACGTCGGCCACCACGTCGTCGAACGCGGCCCGGTGCGGTCGGGTGCGCGGCGTGGTCCCACCGGTGTGCGAGCAGATCAGCCCCGCCCCGGTCGCCGCCGCGACCTCGGCGAGCCGGGGGTCGGCACCGGCCCAGGTGTCGTTGAGCAGGTCGGCGCCGGCCGCGACCGCCTCACTGGCCACCTCGGCCCGCCAGGTGTCGATCGAGATGACCAGATCCGGGAAGGCAGCCCGGACCGTCGCGATCGTGCCGACCGTACGGTCGATCTCCTCGGCCACGTCGACGGCGGTCCCGGGCCCGGCCTTCACCCCGCCGATGTCGACGATGTCCGCACCGGCGTCGACCGCGGCGGCGACCGCGTGCAGCGCGGCGTCCGCGGCGAAGGTCGCGCCGCGGTCGAAGAACGAATCGGGCGTACGGTTGACGATCGCCATCACCGCGAGGTCCCCGGGTGCCAGGGACCGTCGGCCGAGCCGCAGCGTACGCCCCATCCGTGCCTCCGATCCCGTCCCGCCTGCCAGGAGGCTAGCCGGCTGCGGTACGCCGACTGCCGGCGGTCGCCGCAAGCGGCGGTCACCGGGGCGGGAGAGCCCGCCGCCGACCGACGACGCGCCGCAGGGGGTCGCCCTCGCCGTGCCGGCATGCCACGATTCGGTCATGGATCAGTTTCTCCTCGTTCTGGTCGCCGCGTTGACCGTCGCCGCAGTCGTCTTCGGGGTCACCGTGCTCGTCACCGGCAACGATCCGGGGCTGGTCCCGGTCGAGCCGGACGGGCGGGCGGTCCCGCTGCCCGGCACCCGGCCGTTGCTGGAGCACGACGTCAGTCAGGTCCGGTTCGACACCGCGCTGCGCGGGTACCGGATGGCGCAGGTCGACCAGGCACTGCGCCGGGCGGCGTACGACATCGGGTACAAGGACGAGTTGATCGAGGTGCTGCAGGCCGAGGTGGCCGCGCTGCGGGAGGGGCGTACCGAGGACGCCGACCAGTTGCGGCGGGCCCGGGACGCGGCCCTCGTGCCGGCCGCCGACCTGGCGGGGAACCCGGTGGCCGGTACGTCCGCGACCGAGTCCGGGCCTGCCGACGGGTCGGAGTCCGGGCCTGCCGACGGGTCGGAGTCCGGGCCTGCCGACGGGTCGGAGTCCGCCCTGTCGCCCACGGCCGACGCAGCCGCCGGGCCGGAGGTCCGCCCGGCGGACGGTGCTGCCAGGTGAGTGGTCCGAACGAGGCTGCCGCCGGCACCCCCGGAGCCGGAGAGGTGACCGCGACGGTCATCATCCGGGCCCCGGCCGAACGGGTCTTCGCCGCCTTCACCGCCTGGGAGCGGCAGTCCGAGTGGATTCCCTTCACCGACGTGAAGGTCGTCTCGGGCGACGGCGGCGAGGGCAGCCTGATCGCGGCGGTCACCGCGGTCGGCCCGGTGGCGTTGCGCGACGAGATGCGGGTCGTCCGGGTCGACGCTCCCTACGAGGTCCGGGTGGTGCACTGCGGCACCCTGCTGCGTGGCCCGGGGGTGCTGCGCTGTACCCAGATGGACCACGACCGCACCCAGGTCGTCTGGCACGAGTGGTTCCACCTGCCCGGCGGCGCCGCGGGCCGAATGGCCTGGCCGTTGCTCTGGCCCGGATCCAAGGTGAGCCTGACCCAGGCGTTGAAGAAGTTCGGCCGGCTGGTCGAGACCGGGGCACTGCCGTGACCGGGCTGAGCGTCGGGGCGGACGGCCTGGCCCGGTGCGGCTGGAGCGCCGGCTCGGCGGACTACCGCCGGTATCACGACCAGGAGTGGGGTCGACCGGTCCGCGACGACGACGCGCTGTACGAACGACTGACCCTGGAGGCATTTCAGTCCGGTCTGTCCTGGCTGACGATCCTGCGCAAGCGGGAGGCGTTCAGGGCTGCCTTCGACGGTTTCCGGATCGAAAAGGTCGCCGGGTTCGGCCCGGCCGACGTCGAGCGGCTGCTCGCCGACGCCGGCATCGTCCGCAACCGGGCCAAGATCGAGGCCGCCGTGTCGAACGCGCGGGCCGTGCTCGACCTGCCCACCGATCTGTCCGAGCTGCTCTGGCGACACGCCCCGCCGCCCCGGTCCGCCCGGCTCGCCTCGATGGACCAGGTGCCAGCGGTCACCGCCGAGTCGACCGTGCTGGCCCGGTCGCTCAAACGACACGGCCTCCGGTTTGTCGGACCCACCACCGCGTACGCGTTGATGCAGGCGACAGGGATGGTCGACGACCATGTCGCTGGCTGCCACGTGCCGCCGTCGACGCGGCCCGGCGGTCCGGTCGTGGTCCGGTGATCCGCCGCCCCGCGTCGTGATGAGATAGGAGCATGCGCGAGACCAGCCAGCTCGACGATCAGCCCGCGACGCCCGGCCCGGCCCGGCCCGGCACCGGTGCCTGGGCGGTGGTCATCCCGGCCCAGCGCTACGAGGCGGAGCGGCTGTTCCACCACGACACCCTGGAGGTGACCGGCCTCGACGGTGACCCCCGGCCGCCGTACGGCGCGCCAGTGCTGGTCGTCACCGACGGTGACCCCCGGTTCGTCGTCGCGCTCGGCCGGATCGGTGGCGCCGGCGGCGGCGTCGAGGGCGGGGAGACCCGGGCGGCCGAGCCCGAACCGCTGGTGGTGCACTACACCTGCCGGGCCTTTGACGAGCCGGTGCCGGCGGCCGCCCTGCGGCTGACCGGGGCGGTGACCCCGGTGGACGTGACCACCTACCGGTCGTTGGCCAGCCGGCTCTCCCCGGCCGGTGATCGTCGTGCCTGGCTGGTCAGCCTCGATCTGCCGATCGAGGCACCGACGGCGGCGGAGGCGGTCCGGCTGTTCTGGTCGTACGTGCGTGAGCTCGGCCCCCGCGAACTGCCGGCCTTCGTCTGTCCGAGCGGCAACGAGCTGGCCATGCAGGCGTTCGTGCTCGGTGCCGAGGCCAACCAGGACCCGGAGGAGGACGACTGACGGCTGTGGCCCGGTCAGCGGGCACGCGGCTCCTGGTCAGGCCGTGCCGGCTTCAGTGCCCGTCGAACACCGGCCGCTGCTTGGCGACGAACGCCGCTGTCGCCTGCCGGTGGTCGGTGGTGGCACCACAGATCGACTGGGCCTGCGTCTCCGCAGCCAGCGCGTCGGCCAGCGAACCGGAAGCGCCGATGGACAGCGCCCGCTTGATCGCCCCGTACGCGACGGTCGGCCCGGCCGCCAACCGTTCGGCGAGTTCGTGGGCTACCGGCAGAATCTGCTCGTCGTCGTCGACCAGTTGGTTGAGCAGCCCGATCCGGTGCGCCTCGGCGGCCGGCACCGGCTGTGCCAGCAGCAGCAGTTCGGTCGCCCTCGGGTAGCCGACCAGCCGGGGCAACGCCCACGAGGCGCCGGTGTCCATCGCCAGCCCGACGTTGGCGAACGCCATCAGGAAGCTGGTCCGTGGCCCGCCGATCCGCAGATCGGCCAGCATGGCCAGTGAGGCGCCGGCACCGGCCGCCGCGCCGCGGACCGCGGCGACCACCGGCTTGGACAGCCCGGCCAGCCGGGTGGCGATCGGGTTGTAGTGCTCCCGTACGGTGTCGAGCGGCTCAGCCGTCTCGGATTCCAGCGTCTCGACGTGTTCGCGCAGATCCTGCCCCACGCAGAAGGCCCGTCCGGCGCCGGTCAGCAGCACCGCCCGGCAGCCGGGGTCGGTCTCCACCTCGGCCAGCGCGTCGCGCAGCGCCTCCTTGAGCTCGACGTTCAGCGAGTTGAGCGAGTCAGGTCGGTTCAGGGTCAACGTGACGACCGCACCCCGACGGTCGACGATCAGTGCCTCGGTCACCTCGGACGCCCCTTTCGTTAGGCTGGCTGGAGTTTGCGTCGGTGCGGCTCAGCGCGGGCCGCCGTCGCGCTGGCCGAGCTCCAGGCACTTGTCGACGTACCGGTCGGCGGCCGGGCGCAGCCGGGTGGCGTGCCGGTCGAAGAAGGTCGCCGCGCTCGTCCCAGGCCAGCGTTCCGGCAAAAGCGCCGGGGGGAGTTGCGGATCCCGGAACAGAAACCCGCGCCAGGCGTGGACCAACTGGAACCGGGCGGCGTACGCCTGCTCGTCGTCACTGCGTACGGTCACCTTGGCCAACTGTGGTCGCTGCCCGGCGACGAACCGCTCGTAGGCCTGTCCGATCTCGGTCAGATCCCAGGCGCGGCGGACCAGCGCGGCGGCCCCGGCGGTGCCGGCGGCGTGCGCGGCGGTGAACCGCTCGAACCGTACGCCGGCCTCGGTCAGCATGCCGTCGACCTCGCCGGCGGCCCGGGTAGCCACCCAGGTGTGCTCGTCCAACATCCCGTAGCCGAGGTAGCTCAGGTTGGCGCCCAGCCGTCGCCGCTCCCGCCGACCGCCGGGTGGGTCGAGCACCAGCAGGTCGAACTTGCCGTCCCAGCTGATTCTGCCGGTGCGGTAGATTCGGGCGGCCGCCTCGTCCAGCCGTCGGGCGGCTTTCGGGGTCAGCAGATAGCCCGGGCCAGCGGCCAGCCGAGACGGTTGCAGCCATCCCTGCCGGACCATCCGGGAGACGGCGGTGCGTACGGCGGGCGGCGCGATCCCGAGTGGGGCCAGCAGCTTGACCAGGGCAGCAACGGGCGCGCGACCACCCCGTAGCCGAAGATGGTCACCGAACAGGTCGAAGAGCGCCGACCGTGCCTGCATGACCGCACATTGTGACAGCCCGCTTCAAGATAAGCTAGACGCTGTCACAGCATTGTGGCCTCGGTTTGGGTCCGGCGGTGTTCATCAGGGAAAATCGTTGGTCGGCACCGTGGCAGTGGGATGCGGTGAGACTTACGAGGTGGCTGGGGTGCTCCCCAGCGGCCCTGGGGCAAGTCTGAGGGGAGACAACATGGCGGCGATGAAGCCGCGGACGGGCGACGGTCCGCTGGAGGTCACCAAGGAGGGCCGGGGCATCGTCATGCGGGTTCCGCTGGAGGGTGGGGGTCGACTCGTCGTCGAGATGACACCGGACGAGGCCAACGCGCTCGGTGATGCGCTGAAGGCCGCTGCAGGCTGATCGAGCCGGACCCGGGGGCGACGCTGGCCCACGGGCCGACATAGCGACGGTTGACGAGTCCGCCGACCCGGCCCCCGCCGGGTCGGCGGACTCGGTACGCCGTGGGCAGCACCCAATCTCGTACCTGGAGGTAACCCCGGCGTGTTCGCCATCCGTCTGCTGGCGGAGACCACCGCCGCCGGCACCATCGTCCTGCCCGTCGAGCCGGACCCCGGGTCGGCCGGCGCACGGCTCGGACCACTGCCCGACCAGTTGGCGCTCGACGGCGACCGCGCGGAGCTCGCCGAGTCGGCCGCCGCGTTGCTGACCCGTACCGGGCACGACGGCAGCGCCGGCGAGATGCGAGTCCTGCACCGGCCCCGGCACTCGCCGTACCAGGTGATTCTGGTCGGGATCGGCGTGGCAGACGAGGCCGGCTGGCGGGCGGCGGGCGCGGCCGTTGGCGGGCTGCTGCGCCGGGCCGTCGCCGCCGGGCCGGTCGCCGCCCAACCGGTCGCCGGGCCGTGCCTGGCCGCCATACCACCGCCGGCGGGCCCCGCGGCGATCCGCGGGTTCGCCGAAGGTTGCTGGCTGGCCGGCTACCGGTTCACTGCGCCGGGCGGGTCCCTACCGGCCGCAGACACCGACGAGGCGCACGACAGGCTGCCCGTGGTGCTGCTCGCCCATCCGCCCACCCGGGCGGCCGAACAGGCGTTGCGGTACGCCCGGGCGACCGCCGCCGCCACCTGCCTGGCCCGGGACCTGACCAACATGCCGTCCTCGGTCAAGAACCCGGCCTGGTTCGCCGAGCAGGTCGCCGCCGCGACGGCCGACCGGTCCGGGCTGACCGTCTCGGTACGCGGCCCGGCGGAACTGGCCGCCGAGGGGTTCGGCGCGCTGCTGGCGGTCGGCGGCGGTTCGGCGGCGGGCCCCCGCCTGGTGGAGATCGACTGGTCCCCGCCGCACGCCGGGCGGCACGTGGTGCTCGCCGGCAAGGGCATCACGTTCGACACCGGCGGGATCTCGCTCAAGCCGGTGGACGGGATGAAGCTGATGCGCAAGGACATGGGCGGGGCCGCCGCGGTGGTGGCCACCGCCGTCGCCGCCGCCGACCTGGATCTGCCGGTCCGGCTGACCGTGCTGGTTCCGCTCGCCGAGAACATGGTCAGCGGGGCGGCGTTCCGCCCGGGTGACGTGGTGCGGCACTACGGCGGGCGGACCAGCGAGACCACCAACTCCGACGCCGAGGGCCGGCTGGTGCTGGCCGACGCGATCAGCTATGCGGTCAGCAGGTTCACCCCGGACTATCTGGTCGACCTGGCCACCCTCACCGGCGCGAACGCCATCGCCCTGGGCCGGCGTACCGCCGCGCTGTACAGCGAGGACGACGACCTGGCCCGAGCACTGCTCGACGCCTCGGCAGCGGCCGGCGAGGGGGCGTGGCGGATGCCGCTGCACGCCGACTACGTCGAGTACCTGGGTAGCGAGATCGCCGACCTGTTCAGCGCCCCGGACCGGGGGGCCGGCTCGGTGGTGGCCGCGCTCTACCTGCGCGAGTTCACCGGGCCATTGCGCGACCGCTGGGCACACTACGACATGTCCGCCCCGGCCTGGTCCGACGACGACCACGCCGAGCTGACCCGGGGCGCAACCGGCTGGGGGGTCCGGACGTTGGTGCGCTGGCTGACCGCGCTCGACCCGGCGGCATGACGGCCGGTCGCAGGTCAGCGCCGTACCGCCGCCAGCAGCCCGTCGCCGGCCGGCAGCAGCGCCGGCACCCACTCCTCGGCTTCCCGGATCGACTTGACCAGTTCGCGGATGGCGACCGTGTCGGGGTCGCGCGCCGCCGGGTCGCCGATCCGGCCACCGGCAAGCGCGCCGTGTACCGCCAGGATGCCGCCGGGGCGCAGCAGCCGCAGCGCCGCGTCGACGATCGCGCCGAACTCGGCGCTGTCGCCGTCGACGAAGACCATGTCGTACACCGAGTCGGCCAGCCGGGGGAGCACGTCGAGCGCCCGGCCGGTGATGATCCGGGTCCGCGACGTCGGGTAGCCGGCCTCGACGAAGATCCGCCGGGCCATCCGCTGGTGCTCGTTTTCCACGTCAATCGTGGTCAGTACCCCGTCGGGGCGCATCCCGCGCAGCAGCCACACGCCGCTTACCCCGGTCCCGGTGCCGATCTCGACGACAGCGCGTGCATTGCCGGCAGCGGCGAGCAGCCGCAGCGTTGCGCCGGCGTCCGGCGAGACCGGGCGCAGCCCGACCTCCTCGGCCAGGCTACGGGCGGTACGCAGCACCAGGTCCTCGGCGGCGTACCCGGTGACGAACTGGAGGGCCTGGGGCACCGTCCAGGCAGGGGGTCGGGTGACCGGGTGGATGGAGCACCTCCAGCGGGGGGTCGGGCGGCGGTTGCCGGTACGAGCCTAGAGCGCCGCTGGTCGGCCGGCTGGGCGGGCACCGGGGCACCCCGCTCTTCGGCGACCTCTGAATGTTCTTCGATTATCCGTGCAATCCTGGACGCGGAGCGATGTCGCCGATCGGACCGGTGCCGTCGTGCTGGGGGATGGACTGGGAGGCAACCGTGACCGACGGCGGAAACTGGCGCCAGGCCGACGGGATCGCACCGCCGGGGCACCAGCCGCCGGCCGGCGGGTGGGCCGGGCTGCACGGCCCCGCACCGGCTCCGCCGTACCCACCGGTGGCCGGTCCGCCGCCCTACCCGCCGTCGTACGGTCCTTCGGTACCGGTGCACCGACCGCCGGCCGGTTCGCCGTCGTACGGCCCCTCTGCGCCGCCGTCGCCGTGGTGGTCGGACGCGCTGCGGGATCCCTGGCGTGATCCGTACGCGCCGGCTGCAGTGGTGGTCGACGTCCCGCCGGGTGCTGCCGGCACCGGCGATGGTCCGGAACCGGTCGTCGAACCGAAGCCGGCGGTACGCCGTGGGTTCATGCCGTACGTGGTCGTGTCGGTGATCGCCGCACTGCTCGCCGGAAGCCTCGGCGGTGCCCTGGGGTTCGCCTTTGCGGTCCGGGGCGGCGTGGCCGGTGCCGGGACCGTGCTCGGCGGCGCGCCGGCCGATCCGCCCGGGGCGGCGCAGCGGCCGGCCGACTCGCTGGCCGGGGTGGCCCAACGGGTCCTGCCGAGCGTGGTGACCGTGCAGGTGAGCGGGCCGGGTGGGCAGAGCGTCGGCTCCGGCTTCGTCGCCACCGCCGACGGCTATGTGATCACCAACGACCACGTGGTCGGGGTGGGGGCCGAGGAGGCGATGGTGCTGTTCAACGACGGCTCGACCGCGCGAGCCTCGATCGTCGGCCAGGAGCCGGAATCGGACGTGGCGGTGATCAAGGTCGACCGGACCGGGCTGACGCCGGTCGAGTTCGGCGACTCCGAGGCGATCGCGGTCGGCGATCCGGTGCTTGCCTTCGGCTCGCCGCTCGCGTTGACCAACACGGTCACCTCGGGGATCGTCAGCGCTCTCGACCGCACCATCCAGGCCGGTGAGCCCGGCGGCCAGGTGCGTTACTACGCGGCGATCCAGACCGATGCGGCGGTGAACCAGGGCAACTCGGGCGGTCCGCTGGTGGACGCCGCCGGCCGGGTGATCGGTGTCAACTCGGTTATCAAGTCGCTGGCCGCCGACGAGGAGACGGCCGGCAACATCGGTCTCGCCTTTGCCATCCCGATCAACCACGCGAAGCGGATCACCCAGGAGATCATCGACACCGGCACGGCCCGGCGGACGATCTTCGGTGCTCAGGTGACCGACGCTGCCCGTACCCCCGGTGCCGGTGTCCGGCTCAGTGAGGTGGTCGACGGCGGGCCGGCGGACGTCGCCGGCCTGCAGGCCGGCGACGTGGTGCTGCGGATCGACGGTCGGCCTCTGGACCAGGCGACCGACCTGATCGCGTTGGTGCGCAAGTACGCCCCCGGGGCGGTCGTGACGGTCGACTACCGCCGGGGCAGCGAGGCCAGGTCGGCCTCGGTGACCCTGGCCGCCGACGCCAAGTAACACCCGGTCGGCCCTCCCGGACCGGCTGCTGACGTGCGTACCCTTGCCTTCGACGGCGGCACAGGGAGGCCCGGCGCATGTTCGACAACCTGAACTGGTGGGAGATCGGTCTGCTCCTGCTGCTCGCTTTGTTGATCTTCGGTGACCGGTTACCGCAGGTCATCTCCGACGGCCTGCGGATGCTGCGCAATCTGCGCAACATGGCCCGCAACGCGACCTCCGACCTCGGCCGCGAACTGGGCACCGACATCCAGCTCGAGGATCTGCACCCCAAGGCGTTCATCCGCAAGCACCTGCTCAGCGAGGAGGACGAGGCCGCGCTGCGCAAGCCGTTGCAGGGCGTCTACGACGACCTGCGTTCCGACGTCAGCGGGGTCCGCGACGAGCTGCGTGAGGTCGCCGACGCGGCCGATCTGAAGTCCGCCGCGAAGCCGACGACGGTGACCGGTGGCGCCAGCAGGTCAGCTGTCCCGACCGGCCCGGCCGCCGAGACCAGCCCGGCCGCCGTCCCGCCCAAGCCGTTGGACGCCGACGCCACCTGACGGTTATCAGCCGGACGCCACCTGACGGTCAGCCGGCGGACGGTCGCAGGCCCAAGGGCTTGCCCAGCAGCGACTCGCGGCGGACCGCGAGCCGGTCGGCGACCGCGTCGAGCGCCCGGGCCGCCGGGGCCGGGGGATCGGCCAGCACGATCGGGGTGCCGCGGTCACCGGTCTCCCGTACCCGGGTGTCCAGCGGAATCTGGCCGAGCAGCGGCACCTGGGCGCCGACGGTGCGGGTCAGCGACTCGGCGACAGTGCCGCCGCCGCCGCTGCCGAAAATCTCCATCCGCTCTCCGGTGGGCAGCTCCAGCCAGGACATGTTCTCGACCACGCCGACCAGCCGCTGGTGGGTTTGCAGAGCGATGGCGCCGGCCCGTTCGGCCACCTCAGCGGCGGCCGCCTGCGGCGTGGTCACCACCAGGATCTCGGCGTTGGGCAGCAGCTGGGCCAGGGAGATCGCCACGTCCCCGGTGCCCGGCGGCAGGTCCAGCAGCAGCACGTCCAGGTCGCCCCAGTAAACGTCGGCGAGGAACTGCTGCAGCGCCCGGTGCAGCATCGGCCCACGCCAGACCACCGCCGCGTTGCCGGCGGTGAACATGCCGATCGAGATGACCTTCACGCCGTGCGACTGCGGCGGCATGATCATTTCCTCGACCCGGGTCGGCCGTCCCTCCGCACCGAGCATCCGGGGCACCGAATGTCCGTAGATGTCGGCGTCGATCACCCCGACCGACAGCCCGCGCGCGGCGAGCGCGGCCGCCAAATTCACCGTCACGCTGGACTTGCCGACCCCACCCTTGCCGCTGGCCACCGCGTACACCCGGGTGCGGGACCCGGGCTGGGCGAACGGGATGACCGGTTCGGCGCCGGCGGAACCGCCGCGCAGCTGCTCCTGCAGCGACTTGCGCTGCTCCGGGCTCATCACCCCGAAGTCGACGTCCACCCCGGTGACGCCGGGCACCCGGGTCACCGCCTCGGTGATGTCGGTGCGAAGTTTGTCCTTCAACGGGCAGCCGGCGACCGTCAGCAACAGCTCGACCCGTACCCGGCCGGCGGCGTCGACCGTCGCGGAGCGCACCATGCCGAGCTCGGTGATGGGGCGGCGGATCTCCGGGTCGTTGACCGTGGCCAGGGCGGCGTTGATGGCATCGTTGACGGTGCTGGTCGGTGCGGACATGCTCGCCATGCTACGTCGCGTGTGCAGGTCACCGCCGATCACTGTCCGGGCGGCCGCGGTCCCTTCGACGGCAGGTCCGGTCGGCTGTCCGGCAGGTCCGGTCGGCTGTCCGGCGGCTGAGGCCCCTCCACCGGGCGGCGGTCCAGCCGGTGCCGGCGGTACGCCTGCTCGTCGAGCTCCTCGGCCAGCCGGCTCAGCTCCGACCGCAGGAAGTCCCGGGTGGCCACCTCACCGACCGCCACCCGCAGCGACGCGATCTCCCGGGCCAGGTACTCGGTGTCCGCCTTCTGCATCGCGGCCCGCCGCCGGTCCTCGTCCAGGGAGAGCCGGTCCCGGTCCGCCTGCCGGTTCTGCGCGAGCAGGATCAGCGGCGCCGCGTACGACGCCTGCACCGACAGCAACAGGGTCAGGAACGTGAAGGTGTACGGGTCGAAGCGCAGACTCGCCGGGGCGAGGGTGTTCCAGGCGATCCAGCCGACCACCGCCACGGTCATGTAGACGAGGAACCGGGCGGTACCCATGAACCGGGCGATCGCCTCGGCCCACTGTCCGAACGCCTCCGGGTCGTAGCGGGGCAGCGAGATCCGTCCCGGTTCGCGGGGCTGGTCCAGCCGGCCGGTGCTCCGGCGCAGGTCAGCCATGCCCGTCCCCACCCTCCAGCGGTGTGTCCCGGTCCCGCCAGTCCGGCGGCAGCGAGTGGTCCAGCACGTCGTCCACGGTCACCGCGCCGACCAGCCGGTTCGCCGGATCGACCACCGGCATCGCGACCAGGTCGTAGGTGGCCATCCGGCGGGTGATCTCCAACAGCGGAGTCTCCGGCTGCAACGGGTCGATACCGCTGTCCACCACTCCGCCGAGCAGCTCCGCCGGCGGCTCCCGCAGCAGCCGCTGGAAGTGCACCACACCCAGGTACTTACCGGTCGGGGTGGCCATCGGCGCCCGCGCGACGAAGACCTGGGCGGCGATCGCCGGCGGCAGCTGCGGCTCCCGGATCCGGGCCAGCGCCTCGGCGACCGTGGCGTCCGGGGTCAGGATGACCGGCTCGGAGGTCATCACGCTACCGGCGGTTCCCGCCTGGTACTGCAGCAGCTGGCGTACCGAGTCAGCTTCGTCCGGCTCCATCAGGTCCAGCAGCACGTCCTGCTCCGGTGGCGGCAACTCGGCCAACAGATCCGCCGCGTCGTCCGGGTCCATCTCCTCCAGCACGTCGGCGGCGCGTTCCCGGTCCAGGGCGGTCAGGATCGACACCTGGTCGTGTTCGGGCAGCTCCTCCAGCACGTCGGCGAGCCGTTCGTCGTCCAGCGCCGCGGCGATCTCCTGCCGTCGGCTGTCCGGCAGATCCTGCAGAGCGTTCGCCAGGTCCGCCGCGCGCATCTGGTCGAGTACGGAGAGCAGCCCGGCCGTGCCCTGGGTGTCCGGCAGCCCGATCAGCCCGCGCACCCGGTGCCAGTCGAGCTGGTGCAGGTGACCGCGTCGGGTCAGCCGTCCGGTGATCTCCCGGACCGCGACCCGGGTCAACGACCACTCGCCGACCCGGTTCGCCTCCATGGCGACGTCCACCACCGAACCGGGCTGGTCCTCGGGATCGAACCGGACCCGCCGGTCCAGCAGGTCCTCCAGCACCAGCAACTCGTTCGGCCGTTTCTCGAACCGCCGCAGGTTCAAAGTGCCGGTGCTGAGCAGCACCGACTCCGGGTCGATCGCGGTCACCCGGCCCATCGGAAGGAAGATCCGCCGACGCATCGGCATTTCCGCTACCAGTCCGACCACCTGAGGTGGCCGGTTGGTGGTTCGCAGCCGTACCACCGCGTCCCGGACCCGCCCGACCTGGTCGCCGTTGGGGTCGAAGACGGCGAGCCCGGCAAGCCGGGCGACGTACACCCTGGTCGCCGTAGTCACGGCCACAGCGTACGGGCCGTAGGGTTTGTTCCATGTCCAGCCTCGGGTACGAGATCGTCGACGTCTTCACCGACCGGCCGTTCACCGGGAATCCGCTCGCCGTGGTGTTCGGTGCCGATGCGCTGGCCGTCGACCAGATGCAGTCGATCGCGCGGGAGTTCAACCTGTCCGAGACGGTGTTCGTCCTACCGCCCGGCACCCCGGACGCCAGCTACCGGGTGAGGATCTTCACACCGGAGCAGGAACTACCGTTCGCCGGGCATCCGAGCATCGGTGCGGCGGTCACCGCCGGCCGGCGAGGTCTGGTGAAAGCCGGGATGGTGACCCAGCAGTGCGGCGCCGGGTTGCTACCGGTCGAGCTGACCGAGCACGGGTACGCCACACTGCGCGGCGGCGAGCCGACTCTCGGGACACCGGTCGACCCGGCCCCGCTGCTGGCTGCGGTCGGCCTGACCGCGCAGGACCACGCCGGTCCGGCACCCCGCCGGGCCGGCTCCGGTCTGGAGTTCGACTACCTGTGCGTACGTCCCGATGCTCTGGCCCGGGCCAGGCTGGACGCGGCGGCTGCGGCCCGGGGCGGCGTCGGGATGGTCAGCGTGCTCACCTGGACGATGGCCGGCTCCCCGGCGGGGGAGCCGGAGCGGTCGACGGCGCACTGCCGGGTCTTCTGCCCGGGAGCCGGGGTGACCGAGGACCCGGCTACCGGGTCCGCCGCCCTCGGCCTCGGCGTCTGGGCAGTGGGCAGCGGTCTGCTGCCGGCCAACGGTCAGTCACGGTATCTCGTCCGGCAGGGGGCCGAGCTGGGCCGCCCATCGATGTTGGACTGTACGGTGACCGCGCTGGGCGGCCGGGCGCGGAGCGCGACCGTCGCCGGTCAGGTGGTGCCGATAGCCAGCGGGCAGATCGCCGTACCGCCGTTTGTCGGCTGACCGTCGACCCGGCGCGGGCCGCCCGGTTGTCCGGATCGCGGCCTGGCGTGCTTCAGCGTCGGCGGACCCGGTGCAGGCGGAACGGACGACGGGTCGGCCGGGTGACCGTGCTGGGGCGGGGCGGCGCGGCGAGCGATCCGTCCGGCAGTGACGCACCGGCCGCCACCGGCGGACCGGCCGGGGTCAGGCGGTACAGCTGGCACTCGTCGGCCCACCGCCGCACCAGGTCGGCCGGGTTGCCCGGGGCGTTCAGCCGCTTGGCGGCCACCTGGGCCGCGATCGACTCCCAGCCGGGGTCGGCCGGCTCGATCAAGGTCACCTCAGCGGGCCAGGACACGATCCGGCCGCCGTGATCGCCCCGCAGCGTCACCGTCGCCGGTACGCCGGCCGCCAGCCCGGCGGCGGACTGCTCGCCGGTACCGGTCACCACGTGCAACGAGCCGTCGGCCGGCACGCACCACAGGGCGCGGGCGGGCGCGCCGTCGACCGAGACCCACGCGACCGCGGCCTTTTTACCGGCTTCGTCAACCAGTGGGGCGGGCCCGCCGGTTTCTGCTGGGTCGGTCATGTCGACCATCCTGCCGTAGTCCCGGCGCGGTGTCGCGCCGGAGCCGGTCCGCAAGGTGACGCGGTGGCCGGTCGACGCGGTCCCGGTGCATGGACCCGGTCGGTGGTCTGTGAGGATCAGACCCCGTGTCCTCCGGTGCCCACCCCTCCGGTCCGGGCGGCCGGGGTGAGCTGCTCGCCACCGGTGCCACCGCGATCGCCGTACTCGCCGTGTCCACCTCGGCGCCGCTGATCGCCTTCGCCGCCGCGCCCGCCCTCGCCGTCGCCTTCTGGCGCAACGTGCTGGCCACCGGTGCGGTCGCGCCCTTCGTACTGGCCCGGCGCAGGCCCGAGTTGCGGGTGCTGGCCCGACCGGGCGGCCGTAGCCAGGCCGGCTGGAGCGCGTTGGCCGGTGTCGCGCTCGCCGCGCACTTCGGTACCTGGATGCCGAGCGCACAGCTCACCTCGGTGGCGACCGCAACCGCGCTGGTCGCCACCCAGCCGGTCTGGCAGGGCCTGATCGCCCTGGCTCAGGGCCGGCGACTGCCACTGATCACCTGGGGCGGGATCGGTCTCGCGGTGCTCGGCGCGGTGCTCGCCACCGGGGCCGACGTCGGGTTCGACGCGCAGGCGGTCCTCGGTGACCTGCTGGCCCTGGCCGGGGCGGTCTTCGCCGCCTGCTACACCGCGCTCGGCGAGCAGGCCCGGCAGACGATCAGCACCACCACGTACACCACGATCTGTTACGGGGTCTGCGCCGGCGTGCTGCTCGTGGTCTGCCTGGCTGGCGGGATCCAACTGACCGGGTTCCCCGGCTCGGCCTGGTTGGCGGTCCTCGGCCTGGTGGTCGGTGCCCAACTGCTCGGCCATTCGATGTTCAGCTACGCCCTGCACAAGATCCCCGCGACCACCGTCAGTGTGCTCATCCTGCTGGAGGTGCCCGGTGCCGCGCTGATCGCCTGGCTGTGGTTGGGCCAGGTGCCCCGTACCGCCGTGTTGCCCGGGCTCGGGCTGTTGCTGGTCGGTGTCGCGGTGGTCGTTCTCGGTGGGACCCGCAGCCGCACGCCGCCGCCGCTGCCGCCGGAGGCCGGTCCACCGGCCTGACCCGGACCTCGCCCGCGCACCGCCCTGCCCGACGGCGCGGCCGTCTGACCGGGCGGTGCGCCGATGGACCGCTGTCTGACCGGATCGCTGCCCGACGGCGCGGCCGCCAAGCTCAGAAGCCGGCCGTGGTGCTGTTGAGCATGGTGATGATGAATCCGAAGTAGACCACCATGAACAGTGCCATCAGCACCCCGAAGCCGACCCCGCACCAGCCGATGATCACGCCGGCCTGGGCGAGCCCGTCGCCCTGCTGGCCGGTCCGGCGAATCTCGTCGCGGGCCCGGCGCCCGAGGTAGACCGCGACCCCACCGAGTAGCGGGCAGCTGAACAGGCTGACCAGCGACACGATGAACGACGCGAGTGCCATGCTGTTCGTCGGTTGCGGCGCGGCGTAGCCGTACGGGTACCCGCCGTACTGGTATCCGCCGGCCGGATTGCCCGGTGGCGGGTACTGGCCCGGCGGCGGTAGCTCGCCGAGTGGCGGTTGTCCGCTGGCCGGTGCCGGCCCGGCGCCGGCCGACGGGGACTGCGGTGATGGCGGGCGGATCTGGCCGCCGGCGTCTGGCTCCTTCACCCGGATCTCCTTCTGTGGGCCCGGCTGCTGCTAGCTCTGGCTGATGCTGGCTGCGATCGCGATCGTGACGAGAACCGCCCCGGCCAGCCCGAGACCGAAGGCGATCCAGCCGGTGATCACCCCGGCCAGTGCCATCCCGTCGCCCTGCTCCGGACGACCCTGTTCGGTTGCGGTGCGGATCTGATGCCGGGCGGAGTGCCCGAGCAACGCGCCGACGATGCCGATCAATCCGGGCACCAGGTAGCCGCACAGTCCGACGATGCCGAGGACGCCGAGGACCAGCGCGGCGATCGCCCGGCCGTTCATCGGCATCGGGGCGGGCGGCGGATACGGGTAGCCCGGCGCGGCGTACCCGGCTGGCGGGTAGCCGGGCGCCGGGTAGCCGGCCGGCGACTGGCCGGGTACGCCGTACCCGGCCAGCTGCTGGCCGGGCGCCGGGTAGCCGGCCGGCGGCTGGTGGCTCGGCCAGGACGGATCGCTCCAGTTGCCCGGCTGCTGGGGTTGGCTCATCGGCGGTGGTCTCTCTGCGGGAGGGTTCGCCCGATCAGAGTAGTCGGTACTGGCGAACTGCTCACGGGCAGCGTCGTTGCCCGCGACGGCACCAGCAGGCAGGATCAGCCCATGGTTTCTGACGTACGAGCCGTGGTCGGCAGCGCTGGACAGGACGCCGGCCCAAACCAGTCCCCGGTCGCTACCCCGCGCCCCGGACCGGATCAGCGGTCAACCGCCGTCCCGTCCAGTCCGGACCGGGACGGAACCGATACGGACCGGACGGCTCCGGACCGGGCGGCCGGGCCGGCACCCGAGCTCGGCACGTTTCGTCTGGACGGCCGGGTCGCACTGGTGACCGGTGCCGGCAGCTCGGACGGGATCGGCTACGCCACGGCCCGAAGGCTCGGCGAGCTCGGTGCCCGGGTGGCGATCGTCTCCACCACGCGGCGGATCCACGAGCGGGCGGCGGAGCTCAGCGCGACCGGGTTCGTCGCGGACCTGACCGACGAGGCCGAGGTCGGCGCGTTGGCGGACGCAGTGTCCGAACAGTTGGGCGACGTGGAGGTACTGGTCAACAACGCAGGACTGGCCAGTCGGGCCAGCCCGGAGGTGCTGCGGCCGGTGGCCCAGCTCACCTTCGAGGAGTGGCGGGCGGAGATCGACCGCAACCTCACCACCGCGTTCCTGTGCAGCCGGGCCTTCATCGGTGGGATGTCGGAGCGTGGCTGGGGCCGGATCGTCAACCTGGCAGCCACCGCCGGGCCGGTCAACGCACTGCCCACCGAGGCGGGGTACGCGGCCGCGAAGGCCGGCGTGGTCGGGCTCACCCGGGCGCTGGCGATGGAGATGGTGGCCGACGGCGTGACCGTCAACGCGGTCGCACCGGGCACGATCTACACGGCCGCGTCGACGGTCACCGAGCTCAAGCAGGGCATGGGTACGCCGATCGGCCGTCCCGGCGCCCCAGACGAGGTGGCCGCCGCCATCGCCTTCTTCTGCTCGCCGGCCGCCTCCTACATCACCGGCCAGATGCTCGTCGTCGACGGTGGCAACAGCGTTCGGGAGGCCGAGTACCGCTGATCGGGTCAGCCGGCCCGGGTGAGGTTACCGAGGGCCCGTTCGACGGCCGTGCACCGGTCCTCGACGTAGTCGATGCCGGCCGCGGCGGCGATGTCGCGGGCGACCGGCGAGGCGATCCCGCTCTGCAGCCACACGGCGGGGGCACCGATTCGCACCGCGGCACGCACCACCTCGACGGCCTCCGGTACCGGCCGGAAGACGTTGACCAGATCGACCGGTACATCGAGGTCGGCCAGGATCTGCTGCGGAGTCCTCACCCGTCGAGCCTAGTTCCCGGTGGCACCGCCCGCCTCGTCGAGCCGCCGGGCGGCACCCGGGCCCGTGGGGGACAGGCCGTGCCGGCGAGCGGCCATCCGCACCCGGCCCACGACCTCCCGCTGGTACGCCTGCGGCAGGTAGGACCCGGAGCGGAACAACGCACGGTAACGCGGGACGAGATCGGGGCGGGTCCGGCCGAGCCAGGCGGCGTACCACTCGCGGGCGCCGGGGCGCAGATGCAGCGGCAGTGGGGTGACGCTGACCGCGCCGGCCCGGGCGATCGCGCCGACGGTGGCCTCGATCGACTCCGCGTCGTCGGTCAGCCCGGGCAGGATCGGCGCCATCAGCACCCCGACGTCGAAGCCGGCGTCGGTCAACGCGCGGACCGTGTCGAGTCGTCGGGACGGGCTCGGCGCGCCGGGCTCGACCGCCCGCCACAGGGGCTCGTCGACGAACCCGACCGACATGGCCAGGCTGACCCGGGTGACCTGGGCGGCCCGGCGCAGCAGCGGCAGATCCCGCAGGATCAACGTGCCCTTGGTGAGGATGGAGAACGGATTGGCGGCGGCACTCAGGGCGTCGATGATCCCGGGCATCAGCCGGTAGCGTCCCTCGGCGCGTTGGTAGCAGTCGACGTTGGTGCCCATCGCGATCGGCCCGCCCGACCAACTGGGCGCGGCCAGCTCCCGGCGGAGCAGCGCCGCGGCGTTGACCTTCACGACGATCTTCGTGTCGAAGTCGAGGCCGGCGTCGAGGTCCAGGTAGGTGTGGGTGTTGCGGGCGAAGCAGTATGTGCAGGCGTGGCCGCAGCCGCGGTACGGGTTGACCGTCCACTCGAACGGCACGCGGCCGGAGCCGCGTACCCGGTTGATGATTGACCGGGCGTGAATCTCGTAAAAGGTCATCCCGGCGAAGCCGGGCGTGTCGAAGGTGCGCTGCGCGGCCTCGGGCAGCGCCAGCGGCAGGGGCGGGGCCGCCGGCGCTGCCCCGGAAGGGACCTGCTGGTCGGGGGGTGCCGACAAGGGGTCCCAACGCATGGCCACCATTCGAACATGCGTACGAAGATGGAGCAAGTCGGCGCGCCGGTCAGATCACACCCGTCCGGGGCGGCCCGGCGCTGTCCCGGCGGACGAGCTCGGCGCCGATCTCCTCGATGAGCGGTGGGCGGGCCCCGCCCGGCGACTGCAGCGCCAGCGTCATCGCCCGGGCGCCCATCTCGGCCAGCGGCAGCCGTACGGTGGTCAGCGTCGGCGTCACGTCCCGGGCGACCGGCATGTCGTCGAAGCCGACCACGCTGAACTGGTCGGGTACGACGATGCCGCGGGAGCGCAGCAACGCCAGTACGCCGATCGCCATCGAGTCATTCAGCGCCGCGATCGCGGTCAATCCGGGCTCGGCGTCCAGCAGGCTGGCCGCGGTCGCGGCGCCACTGGCCCGGTCGAAGTCGGCGTACGCCACCCGCCGCGCCGGCAGCTTCTGGCCGTGCTCGCGGGCGGCCCGACGCAGCCCGGCGAGCCGGTCGGTGGTGGTGGTCAGTACCTTCGGCCCGGCGACCACCCCGAAGTCGGTGTGCCCGAGGGAGTAGAGCTCGGCACCGAGCAGGTAGCCGCCCATCTCGTTGTCCGGCACCACGGCGTCGCCGGCGTGCTCGTGCCGACCAATCACCGCCACCCGTCCGCCGGTGCGCTCGTACACCCGCAGCTTGCTGGCGAGCGTCGCGGTGAACGTCTCGTCGTGGTAGCCGGATCCGGCGAGGACGATCGCCGCCACTTGATGGGCGCGGAGCAGCTCGACGTACTGCAGCTCCTTGTCCGGATCCCGGTAGCTGTTGCAGATGATCACCAGCCGGCCGTGTTCGGTCGCCACCCGCTGCAGGCCGCGGGTGATCTCCGCGAAGTACGGGTCGGACACGTCGTGCACGATGACGCCGATGGCGCTGCGGTGCGACCGGGCCAGCGACTGCGCGTGGGCATTTGGGACGTACTGCAGCTCCTCGACCGCGGCCAGCACCCGCTCGCGCAGCGCTTCGGTGACCGGTTTGCTGCTGCCGTTGATGATCCGCGAGGCGGTGGCCGGGGACACGCCGGCGCGTCTCGCAACATCGGCCAGTGTGGCCACGACCCGCTCCTTTCCCGGGCTCCCGTAGCCGAGTGGGAGCCGGCCAGGCCGGATGCTCGCGGCATTGCGCGCGGTCCGGAATGCTTGCGGTGAGGATAGCGTGACTGGCCGGCGGCCAGCCGGGAAAGCCCTTGCCGAACGCTGCGGAGAGGCAGTAGCGTACGCCGGAAAGCGCTTACCTCGCCCGGGTCCGCCTACCTCGCTGACCTGTGCCACACACCCACGGCTCCCGTCAGCACAACTTTTCGCCAGCACAGCTCGCTAGGACAGATTCCCGCCACCACCACTTCGAAGGAGGCGAGGCATGGCCCGCACCACCATCGGGATCATCCTCAACGGCGTCACCGGTCGGATGGGATACCGGCAGCACCTGGTCCGGTCCCTGCTCGCCATCCGAGACCAGGGTGGACTGTCGCTGGCCGACGGCACCCGGCTGTGGCCGGAACCAGTACTGGTCGGGCGGAACGAGAACAAGTTGCGCGAACTCGCCGACCGGCACGGCCTCACCGAGTGGACTACCGATCTCGCCGCCGCGCTGGCCCGCCCCGACCTGCAGGTCTACTTCGACGCGCAGGTCACCGCGCAGCGGGAGAAGTCGCTGCGGCTGGCGATTGAGGCCGGCAAACACATCTACACCGAGAAGCCCACCGCCGATGATCTGGCTGGTGCGGTCGACCTGGCCCGGCTGGCCGGCGCGGCCGGGATCAAGCACGGCGTCGTGCAGGACAAGCTGTTCCTGCCGGGCCTGCGCAAGCTCGACCGGCTGGTCAAGGGCGGCTTTTTCGGCCGAATCCTGTCGGTACGCGGTGAATTCGGGTACTGGGTGTTCGAGGGGGACTGGCAGCCCGCGCAGCGGCCGTCGTGGAACTACCGGGCGGCGGACGGCGGCGGGATAACTGTGGACATGTTCCCGCACTGGCACTACGTGCTGGAGCAGATCTTCGGCCGAGTGACCTCGGTGACCGCGCAGGTGGCCACCCACGTCGACCGCCGCTGGGACGAGTCAGGCGAGCCATACGACGCCACGGCGGACGACGCCGCGTACGGCATTTTCGAAATCGACCGGCCGGGGCCCGGCGGCGGCCGGATCATCGCCCAGATCAACTCGTCCTGGGCGGTCCGGGTGTACCGCGACGAACTGGTGGAGTTCCAGGTGGACGGCACCGAGGGCAGCGCGGTCGCCGGGTTGCGCAACTGCCGTGTCCAGCACCGCTCGACCACGCCGAAACCAGTCTGGAACCCGGACCTGCCGGTCACCGAGGAGTTCCGTGCGCAGTGGCAGACGGTGCCCGACAACGAGGAGTTCGACAACGGGTTCAAGGCGCAGTGGGAGCTTTTCCTGCGGCACGTCGTCGAGGACGCCCCGTACGGCTGGGACCTGTGGGCCGGCGCGCGCGGGGTGCAGCTCGCTGAGCTGGGCCTGCGGTCGGCGCGCGAGGGCCGGCGGATCGAGGTGCCGGAGCTGACCGGTGAGTGACCCGTTCGCCGGGATCGAGGTACCGGCGGCCGGTGTCGGGCCGGCGCCGCCCCGGTTCGCGCTCAACGCGGCGACCACCCGGCGCTGGCCGATGCCGGAGCTGGTCGCCGGCTGCGTCGCCGCCGGGGTTCGCGGGGTCGGCCTGTGGCGCGAGGAGACCGCCGCGTACGGACTGCGCCGCACCGCCGAACTGTGCCGGGATGCCGGTCTGCCGGTCACCTCGCTGTGCCGGGGCGGCTTCTTCGGCGCGGACGACTGGTACGACGACAACCGGCGCGCCATCGACGAGGCCGCCGAACTCGGTGCCCCGGTCCTGGTGCTGGTCTCGGGCGGCCAGGACGGCCGGGATCTGGATGGTGCCCGGGCCCGGGTCGGTGACGCGGTAGGCCGGCTGGTTCCGTACGCGTTGCAGGCCGGGGTGACCCTGGCGATCGAACCGTTGCATCCGATGTTCTGCGCCGACCGGTGCGTGGTGTCGACGCTCGGCCAGGCGCTGGATCTCGCTGAGCCGTACCCGGCGGAGGCGGTCGGCGTGGTGGTCGACACCTACCATGTGTGGTGGGACGACCAGGTGTGGGCGCAGATCGAGCGGGCCGGTCGGGCCGGTCGGATCGCCTGCTTCCAACTCGCCGACTGGATCACTCCGCTGCCGGCGGGGGTCCTGCTGGGGCGGGGTCTGCCGGGCTCCGGCTGCATCGACCTCGGCAGGTTCGCCACGGCGGTGGACGCGGCCGGCTACACCGGGCCGGTCGAGGTCGAGGTGTTCCACGAGCTGGTGTGGCAGCGACCGGGAGCCCAGGTACTGGCGGCCACGGTTGCGGGCTACCGGTCAGCGGTCGGCGACCGGTAGCCCGCCCTGGCCGTGCACGGTCAGTGGTCGTGCGACGCCAGCTGCTTGCGAACGTCGTCCATGTCCAGCGCCCTGACCTGCTCAATCAGGGACTCCAATGCGGACTCCGGGAGCGCGCCGGGCTGCGCGAAGACGACGACGCCGTCGCGGATGGCCATGATCGTCGGGATCGACCGGATGTCGAACTTGGCGGCGAGCGCCTGCTGTGCCTCGGTGTCCACCTTGCCGAAGGTGATGTCGGTGTGCTTGTCGGATGAGCGCTCGTAGACGGGAGCGAACCGTACGCAGGGTCCGCACCAACTCGCCCAGAAATCCACCAGGACGATGCCGTCGCCGGAGGTTACCTCGTCGAAGTTCTCGGCGGTTAGCTCAGCGGTTGCCATCGATGTCTCCGATCGCCAGATGTGGGGCCGTGATTCCCCGGTCTACCGTGGGAAACCGCTCTGCGTGCTACAGCATTCCCGATCGATACCTCGCGAAACGCGCCAGCTAGCGGTCACTGATAGTGATGGGAGCGTTTCCAGTCGTTTTCGCAGGTGGTGCGCGGTTTTGTCGAACAGTAGCGGGGTGACTAGGATAAACGCCGCTGGCGGTGGATCGGTTGGATCTTCAATTCAACTACGCAGCGTAATATAACAAAACGATAACTGTGACTTCCGTCTCCGCTCCTGCCCTTCCCGAGCCGGGGTGGGTCCGGCAGAATCTCTAGATATCAGAGCGTGGACGGCGGGTGCCGGGGAGGGCCCCGCCGTTCATTGCGTCCAGGCCCGGAAACGAGGCCCGTTCAGCAAGCGCGCGGATGCGAAGTCGGCAGCCCGACGGCGCCCCTGGGCAGTGATGTCCCGCATCCTGGCGCCGGCGACCGGTCCGTAGGCTCTGCAGAGCGTGGAACAGTGGCAGAGCACAGCGCGGTCGGGTCCGCCGGTCGGCGACGGAGTGAGTGACGACGCCCGGACCGGCGTGGCGCAGATCGGCGTCGGCCCGTGGCCCGGTGACTGGCCCTCGGACCCGCGTTACGACCCCGAACTGCTCGCCGCCGGGGACCGCCGCAACGTCGTCGACCGTTACCGGTACTGGCGCCGCGAGTCGATCGTCGCCGACCTCGACCAGCGCCGGCACTCGTTTCACGTGGCGATCGAGAACTGGCAGCACGACCTGAACATCGGCACGGTGGTCCGCAACGCGAACGCCTTTCTCGCCGCCGAGGTGCACATCGTCGGGCGGCGTCGGTGGAACCGCCGGGGTGCCATGGTCACCGACCGGTACCAGCACGTCCGCCACCACGCCGATATCGCTGGCCTGCTGGCCTGGGCAGGTCGGCTCCAACTGCCGGTCGTCGGGATCGACAACCTGGCCGGTTCCCGGCCGATCGAGACGGTACGGTTGCCGCGCCGCTGCGTCCTGCTGTTCGGACAGGAGGGCCCCGGTCTGTCCGACGACGCCCGGGCCGGCTGTGAGCTGCTGTTCTCGATCGCCCAGTACGGTTCCACCCGGTCGATCAACGCTGGGGTGGCGAGCGGCATCGCGATGCACGCGTGGATCCAGGCGCACGCCGGGCCGCCGCCGGACCCTGCCGAGACGCCGGCGGCGACCGGGCGGTGACCGCGTCGACCGGGCTGAGGCGGCGTGGATTGGCCGGTAGTGGCGAACGTCCTGGCCAGGTGGGCGTACCGACCCGCGACAGAGGGAAAGAACAACCGAAAAAGCGGGTTCGCTTGACGGGGGAGCGGCACGGCGAGCAACGTGGGTGGCGTGGGTGTGATGGTGAGCTGTCCTCGTTGCGGAGGCCCGGTGCGGCCGCCCGACCTGATGCACACCGAGTCCCGCTGCGACGGTTGCGGGCCGGTGCCCCCGTTGCACGTCGCCGAGCACATCGGGGCTGAGATCGTCGCGAGTGTGGCGCACCGGCTGCTGGCCACCGCCGGGCCGGGCCGGGCCGGGCCGGTGCCACTGTGGGCGATCTGGCCGCTGCTGGCGGGCTGGACATTGACCGGTGTCGGCTGGGTCGGCGACGACCGGGAGGCGGTCCGGGCGACGGTCACCGCGTTCAGTGGCCCCGCTCCGGTCTCCGGCGGGCCGGCCGATCTGGTGCTGGTCGCCGAGGAGCCCGGGGTGGGTCTGGGCACCCGGTTCGCCGGACTGCCCGGCCCGGACCCCGGGCAGCTACTGACCGGGGTGCTCGGTGACCAGCAGACCACCGCTGGCGGTCCGGGCGGCGGCGGTCCGCACGCCAAGCTGCGGGCTGGCGGACACCCAACTCCCTTGTGGTCGGTTCCGGCCGAGCCGGACCGCTGTGCCTACGTCGGTGAGGCGTGCGGCCGGTGGCTGTACGCAGTGGCCTGGCCGGCGAACGCCGGCTACCTGCTGGCCGAGGAGATCGTCCTGCACGACCTGTCCGAGGAGGTGCCGACCGGGATCGTGTACGGCGCACCGTCGCCGTACCTGCACGGGAAAGCGTGAACACCTTTTCCCACGATCAACTACACCACCGCGGGACGATGGGCTGATATTCTAGTATCGCCGGGACGAGCGTCGCGGCGCGCCACACGGAGGGGGATGGCCCGCAATGGTCAAGAAGGTCCTCACCTGGGGCGGAATCGCGTTCCTGATTTTCTTCGTCGCGTTCCGGCCCGACTCGGCGGCCGACGTGTTCAAGTCGGTGGGCGGCGGCATCGTCGACATTGCGCAGGGGTTCGGCGACTTCTTCACCAGCCTCGTGGCCTAGTCGTCCATGGGCAACCCCTCCGAGCCCCCCGACGCTGACGACGAGGCCGCACGCCGGCGCCGTCAACGCGACACCGAGCCGATTCCGCAGATCCGTCCGGAGGACGGCCCCCACTTCGGTGCGGGGCCGTCCTACGGGGACGGCCCGGCGTACTCGGATGGCCCCGCGTACGCCAGCGGCGCCGGCTACGGCGGCGGCACCCGCCAGGTGCCCGACGAACCGATCATCAGCTACTCGCCGCCGGACATCTCCGCCGACGAACTCGCCGGCCTCCAGGCCGACGCCTCCGGCATGCCGGTGCAGCCACGCCGGGTGCTGCCCCTCGAGGACGAGCCCACCTCGCTGGTCGCGCGGTATCTCTTCCCCACCGAACGCTACCGGGGCGAGTGGAAACGGCACTGGATCCACCTGTCCACCCCACTGCTGATCGGGGTGGTCGCGACCTTCGTCCTCGGCTACCTCTCCGGCTTCCTCGCCGGTCAGGACGTCGGCGGCCTGACCACGGTGGCGGTGCTGCTCTGGCTCGGTGTGCTCGGCTGGGTCGGCTGGAAGATCGCGGACTGGTGGTTCGACCGCTTCATCCTCACCAACAAGCGGGTGATGGTGGTCAACGGCATCGTCACCCGTAACGTGGCGATGATGCCGCTGCTGCGGGTGACCGACATGAAGTACGAGCAGTCACCGCTCGGCCGCTTCCTCAACTACGGCACGTTCATTCTCGAATCGGCCGGCCAGGAGCAGGCGCTGCGCGAGGTCAAGCACCTGCCGAACCCGAACGAGCTCTACCTCCGGGTGGTCGAGGAGATGTACGAGCCGCAGGCTGTCGAGGCACGGTTGAGCAAGGACGAAGCCGCCGCCAAAGCGGAAGACGGAGCGTGACAGCGTCGCGGTTGTGTCCTTCCGCCCGGCCCCACCACCGGTCGGTCCGACCTCGACGGTGTCCTGTTCGGCGTACCGTGTCCGGTGACGGGGGAGGTAGCCGATGACGCCCAGCAACTCCGTGGAGGAGGACTTCCGCGAGTTCGTCGCATCCCGATCCGGGGCGCTGCTGCGTACCGCCTATCTGCTCGCCGGTGACTGGGCGACGGCCGAGGACCTGCTGCAGACCGCGCTGACCAAGACGTACCTGGCCTGGAAGCGGCTCGGCCAGATCGAGGCGGTGGAGCCGTACGCCCGCCGGGTGCTGGTCAACACCGCGACCAGCTGGTGGCGTCGGCGCTGGCACGGTGAACGTCCGACGGAGACGCTGCCGGAACGGGCCGGCCCGGACCTCATCCAACAGCAGCTGGACCGGGACGTCCTCTGGCGCCATGTCAAGGCGTTGCCCGCCCGACAACGTGCTGTGCTGGTGCTGCGCTACTACGAAGACCTTTCCGAGGCCCAGACCGCGGCCCTGTTGAACATCTCACCGGGCACGGTGAAGAGTCAGACCTCCCGGGCGCTCGGCACGCTGCGCAAACGGCTCGCCGCCGAGGAACCACACCTTGTTCCGGCCACAGTCGCCCCGGCCGTCGCCGCATCCCGCTCGGCCCGGCCCGCCGTGGCGGTGCCGACCACCGCCCGTCCGCTGCCGGCACCAGCGCAGGCGGCACCGGTGCGATCCACCAGAGTAGTGGTGTAGCGAACCGGTGACTTCCTTTCCCAGGCCGCCCAGCGACGGTTGCTTCAGGCCGCGCAGCGACGGTTCCTCCGGGCCGCCAGGCGACAACCTTCCACCGACACGGCGGCGTCCATCTGTCGTGGCGACCGACGACCTTGAGCGAGCGCTGCGGCAGTCTCTGAGCGACCAGGCCGTCGACCCGCCTGCGGTCGCCGATCTCGCCGACCGTGCGATGCGCCGGGCCCGCCGGACTCGTCGGGCCCGCAACGGAGCTGCTGCGGCGTTCTGTCTCTGCCTGTTCGCCACTGCCGGCGTCGTCGGTGGCCACCTGCTGCTCGTTGACAGCTCGGAACCGCCGGCCCTTGCTGAACCGCTGATGGTGACCGGCGGGGACGTCACAGCGAGGACCCCGGCCGCTCCGGCTGCCCCGCTGCCGTTCAGCGAGGACCTGCGCAGTCAACCGCTGGCCGCCACCACCCAGGCACCCCCGGTCGACCTCGTGGTGGCCGGCGAACTGCGCACCGCCGACGGCCAACGGATGGACCTCGCTCAGGTCGGTGGCGTCGCCCAGGCCAGCCGGTTGACGGACGGTTGGCTCGTCGTTACCGAAACATCGGCCGACGGTGTGGCCGGAGTGTGGTTCGTGGCGCCCGACACCACCCCGCAAGTGATGCTGGCCGGTGTCGACGCGGTCGCGGTTGATCCGGTCGGGACCCGGATCGCCTGGCTGCACGGCGCCGAGCTGGCCGTGGCCTCGGTGGTGCACGGTGAGCTGGCCGGCACCAGACGCGGTCGAGCACCGAAGCAGAGCCGGCCGGTCGGCTTCGCCGGCGACGCCGTACTGCTGGAACGCGACGGCGGCGGCGAGCGGCGCCGCGGCTACGGCGTCTGGCGGCCCGGCCAGGCTGAGTCTCGGACCAGCTGGAGCGAGGCCGCCAGCGTCGTGTACGGCGTGTTGCCGGACGGGCAGACCGTCGTCGCCCAGGTGCACGACGCGTCCGGCGGTCCCTGCCTGGCCCTGCTGGACGTCGAACAAGACCTCACTGCGGTGAAGACCGCCTGCACAGTGCCGTTGACCGGCGACGGCCGGGGAGCGGTCTCCGCGGACGGCAGGTGGCTGGTGGCCAACGGGGTCGCGGACGCGCGGGTGGCCAGCGAGCCCGAGCTGGCCCTGCTCGTAGACCTGAACCAGGTCTTCGACGACCAGATCGGCGCGGTGCGGGAAGCCGGGCAGCGGCTTGCCGGCAGCACCGTCTGGGCGGATCATGACAGCGTGGTGCACGCTGCCGGCGCCGACCAGCTGGTCCAGATCAACGTGGACCGGATCAGCGCCGGCCAGGGTGGTGCAGTGGAGCACATCGCCGTACCGACCCCGGCCGCCATCGACGCCGAACCGGTGCTGGTGGCCGGTGCCCCGGACCGCAGATGACCGTCGACAGCCGGATCGACCTGCACACCCACTCCACCGCCAGCGACGGCACGGTCGACCCGGCGGACCTGGTTCGGCAGGCCGCCGCCGCAGGTCTCGCGGTGCTGGCGCTCACCGACCACGACACCACCGCCGGCTGGGCACCGGCGGCCGCGGCCCGCCCGGCCGGGCTCACCCTGGTCCGCGGCGCCGAGATCTCCTGCCGGTGGTACGGGACCGAGCCGTCCATCCCGCTGCACCTGCTCGGCTACCTGTTCGATCCGACCTACGGCCCGTTGACCGCCGAGCTGGACCGAGTCCGGGCAGCCCGGACGGTACGCGGCGAGCGCATCGTCGATCAGCTGCGCGCCGACGGCTTCGACATCAGCTGGGGCGCGGTGCTCGGCTACGCCGCTGGCGGCTCCGTCGGCCGGCCGCACATCGCCCAGGCCCTGATCCGGGCCGGCCTGGTCGCCGACACCGACGAGGCGTTCCGGCCCGAATGGCTCGGCCGGCGTTACCGGCTGCCCAAGGACGACCTCGACGTCTTCACCGCAGTCCGGCTGGTCAACGAGGCAGGCGGGGTCACGGTCTTCGCCCACCCGGCCGCGACCAAGCGAGGGCGGACCGTGCCGGACAGCATGATCGCCGACCTGGCTGCGGCCGGGCTGACCGGCCTGGAGGCCGACCACGCCGATCACCGGCCGGACCAGCGGGCACATGTACGCCGGCTCGCCGATGAGCTCGGGCTGGTCGCAACCGGTTCCTCCGACTACCACGGCAGCCACAAGACGGTCCGGCTGGGCGAGTACACCACCGCCCCGGCAGCGTACGAACGGCTGGTCGCGGCGGCACACGGCGTACCACCGATCTGATCTGACCCCGACCAGGACCCGGGTCCGGACCCGTCCGGACCGGCGATCCGTCGGTCACTAGGTTGACCTGGTGGACTTCAAGCTGTTCGGCGAGGTCTTCGTGACCCTGCTGGTGATCACCGATCCGCCCGGCATGGTGCCGATCTTCCTCGCACTCACCGGAGCGTTGCCGGTCCGGGAACGCCGTCGGGCCGCCTGGCAAGCGGTGGCGCTGGCCCTCGGCGTGATCGTGGTCTTCGCGGTCGCCGGGCAGACGCTGCTCGCCTACCTGCACATCGAGTTGCCGGCGCTGCAGGCCGCTGGCGGACTGTTGCTCATCCTGGTGGCGCTGGAACTGCTCACCGGCAAGGCCGACGACCCGGGCCAGCAGTCGACGTCCAACATCGCGTTGGTCCCGCTGGGCACCCCGCTGCTGGCTGGTCCGGGTGCGATCGTGGCGACCATGCTGTTCGTGCAGCGTGCCGAGACCGCCGCCGACCATCTGGCGATCGCGCTCGGCATCGTCGCGGTGATGGTGGTGGTCTGGCTGACGTTGCGGTTCTCCGGCGGCATCGTCAAGGTGCTCCGGCCGGGCGGCATCGAGGTGCTGACCCGGATCGCCGGCCTGCTGCTCGCCGCGATCGCCGTCCAGCTGATCGCCGACGCCGTCGCCGCCTTCGTCCGTTCCTATGTAGCCGCCGGCTGACCGTCGGCGGTCCCGTGGCAGGATCAGGGACGTGTCCCGACCTTCCTCCCCGTCGGGCCGGCGGTCCTCCGGCGCCGCCCGTCCGGCCACGGCTGCCCGTCCCGCCCAGGCCGAGCAGCTCGGTTTCGACGGTATGCCCGAGCGGCTCTTTGTCTGTACGCCGAGCAAGCTGGCCGCGTTCGCGGACTGTCCCCGTCGCTACCGCTACAGCTACGTCGACCGGCCGGCGCCGCCCAAAGGCCCGCCGTGGGCGCACAACTCACTCGGCGCCAGCGTGCACACCGCGCTGCGGGCCTGGTTCGCCCGCCCGGCGGAGCAGCGCCGTCCAGAGGCGGCGGCAGCCCTGCTCAAGGGCACCTGGGTGCGTGACGGGTACCGCGACGAGGAGCAGGAACGCGCCGCGTACCGGCAGGCCCTGCAGTGGCTGGAGGCGTACCTGGACCAGCTCGACCCGGCCGTCGAGCCGCTCGGTGTCGAACGGGTGGTGGCGGCTAAGACGTCGGTGCTGGCCTTCAACGGTCGGGCCGACCGAATCGACGCCCGGACCGGCCCGGACGGTCCGGAGGCGGTGATCGTCGACTACAAGACCGGACGGGCCGGGCTGACGTCCGACGACGCGCGTGGCTCGCAGGCGCTCGCGCTCTACGCGTACGCCGCGCAGCGGGTCTTCCGCCGGCCCTGCCGGCGGGTGGAGCTGCACCATCTGCCGACCGGTACGGTGAGCTCCTTCGAACACAGCAGCGAGTCGCTGGACCGGCAGGTCACCCGGGCGGAGGCGACGGCCCGGGACATCACCGGTGCGGAGCGGGCCGTCGCCGACGGCGCAGACCCGGACGAGGCGTTTCCGGCGTCGCCGGGCACGCTCTGCGGCTGGTGCGACTACCGGCGGGTGTGCCCGGCCGGCGACGGCTACCCGGAGCAGCAGCAGTGGGCCGCCGTCGAGCGGCTGCTCACGGCGCCACCGCAGCCGCGTACGCCGCAGGAGTGACCGGGGCGGCGGCCCGTTCTGCCCGGCTGCGCGCGGCGGCGCGGATCGGTCCCTCCACCAGGTTGCGCGGCACCGCCCGCAACGCCAACCGCAGGCCCCGGGCGGCGACCGCCGCGCAGCGGTCGGTGGTCGGCAGGCCAAGGCCGCCGTACATGCGTCGGGCCCAGGCCGGCAGCAGACCGATCGCGGTGGCCGCCACACCCAGGTACGCCAGCCGGGGCGGGCCGAAACCCAACCCGAGCCGCCACGGCAGACTGAGCTGACCGGGTACCGGCGGGGCGGTGAGGAACAGCGCGGTGTCGGCCGCCTCGCGGGTCATCCGCAGGTCCGGTCGGACCACTCGGTAGTACGCGTCGACATCGGCCGCGCTGCCGGGGACACTGTCCGGGTCGAGACCGACCAGTGCCGCGCTGCGCCGTTGCTCGGCGTAGTAGCGGTCCGCCTCGGCCGGGGTCAGCCGCAGGCCGGCGCGGGTGGCGGTGTTTAGGAACGACTCGACCTCGGCGACGTGTACCCAGCGCAGCAGGTCGGGCTCGTCGACACGGAACTCGGTGCCGGTGGACGGGTCGGTGGCCCGCAGGCGGGCGTGCAGCCGGCGGATCCGGGCGGCGGCGGCGTCCGCCTCGGCGGTGGTGCCCCAGACCGTGGTCGCAACATAGGTGGACGTGCGCATCAGCCGACCGAACGGGTCACTTCGGTAGCTCGAGTTTTGCGCCACTCCGGCGATCGCCCTCGGGTGCAGCGCCTGCAGGTACAGGCTGCGTAGCCCGGCGACGACGAGAATCGGCTCGTCGTGCACCCGCCAGGTGACCGATCCGGGACCGAACAGCCCGAGGTCGTCGTCGGCAGTCACCGGGCCGCCCTCGCCTGGCAGTCGGGACACAACCCCCAGAAGGTGACTTCCGCCTCGTCGATCACGAATCCGTGGTCGGCGGTCGGCTCCAGGCATGGCGCGGTGCCGAGCGCGCAGTCGACGTCGGCAACCACGCCGCACTCGCGGCAGACCACGTGATGGTGGTTGTCCCCAGTGCGTCGCTCGTAGCGGGCCGCGTCACCGGCCGGCTCGATCCGCCGGGCCAGACCGGCTTCGGCGAAGACGTTCAGCACGTCGTAGACCGCCTGGGTGGAGACCGAGTCGATGCGGCTGCGCACCTGGCGGGCGATTTCGTCCACGCCGAGATGCCCGCCTTGCGCGAGCACGTCGAGGACGGCGAGCCGCGGCCGG
Organism: Micromonospora sp. LOL_013; assembly: GCF_048060315.1. Lineage (NCBI taxonomy): Bacteria > Bacillati > Actinomycetota > Actinomycetes > Micromonosporales > Micromonosporaceae > Micromonospora > Micromonospora sp. LOL_013. The sequence continues at coordinate 27,623 of NZ_JBHMIQ010000021.1, read as the reverse complement.
GTGACCCGCAGACCCCGGCTGCGCAACTCCTCCTCGGCCGGCATCTGTCCATCGAAACACGCAGGTGGGCGCGGTACAAGATAGAACCATGGGCATCGTGGCGGTGGCCACAGCGGGTTCGGGTGGTTGCCGCGCGGTGCGCCTGGGCCAGGTCCGCCGGTCAGAACACCAGCCGGGAGCAGAGCAGACAAGTCAGGATGATCATGACAGCGGCGGCGATCATTCCGACGCCGTAGGTGACCGTGCGGGCGTTGCGCTCCGCACCGTCGAGCGCGGCCAGGTCCTGCGGCGGCAGCGTGCCGGGCGGAGCCGGATTGACCACCACCGGCGGACGCCAGCCGGGCGGCGGCGGGCTGCCGACCGGTGGCCCGCTGTAGCCGACTGGCCCGGCACCGGCCGAGCTGCCCGGTCCACCGGCGGGGGCGTCCGGGTCCGGGCGCCGCCAGTACGCGTCGTCGCCCGCGCCGTCATCTGTGGTCACGGCAGACGACGCTATCAATTCACCGGCCCGCTCCGACGGCTCGGCCAGCGCGGTGCCGGGCTCCGACGGCTCACCGGCCGGGGCGGTAACCTGGTGGGGTGCGAACAACGGATGAGCGGTGACCGGCCTCACCGTGCCGGACGGCCGTGGTGACGACGATCGTCTCGTCGACCTGAGCGACGACGACGCGCCGCTGCTGCCCGAGCAGACCAGCGACGACACCGACCTGGGCTGGGGCGAGCGGACCACCAGCTCGGACGACGCCTGGTTGTTGGCCGAGCGTCCACCGCACTGGAGCTGACTGGTCGGTCTGCCCGCCGTCGGTCCGGGTCAGCTGTTCGTCGATCCCGCTGCGGCAGGTGCCTTGGTCGAGCCGCCGGACGTCGAGGTGCCGCCGGAACTGTTCGACGAGCTGCCACCGCTGTCGGTCTTGCCGCCGGTGGACGCCGCGGCGTCCTTCTTCTCCGCGGGCTTGTCCGACGACGGCGCCGAGGAACCGTTGGTCGAGTCGCCGCCCTGGCCGTTGCGCGAGTCGGTCCGGTAGAAGCCGGAGCCCTTGAAGACGATGCCCACCGAGTTGAACACCTTGCGAAGTCGCCCGGTGCACGACGGGCAGTCGCGCAGGGGCTCGTCGGTGAACGACTGCACCGCCTCAAGCTGGTGTCCGCACGCGGTGCAGGCGTACTGGTACGTAGGCACGGTCTCCTCCGACACTGGCTAGGCCATCTGGCACTCAACCCATTCGAGTGCCAATGATCCGCCATTGGACCCCACTACGTCCAGCGGGAAGCGGCAGAGCTCACCGTGCGGGAGTGAACCAGCGCACCTCCGACGGTGTGATCACCGCTGACACTGGTCGGTCGTGCGGCTCGGCTGGGACGTGCGGCAGCAGCTCGCCGTCGTGCAGCAGGGCGACCACCGGTACGCCACCGGGCACCCGGGCGAGCGCGCGGTCGTAGGAGCCGCCACCACGACCCAGCCGTACGCCGTGGTGGTCGACGGCGAGGGCCGGCACCACGACGAGCTCGACGTCGGCCACCGCCGCGCGGCCCAGCCGGGGACCGGCCGGTTGCCGCAGTCCAGCGGTGCCTTTCCGGTCGGAGGTTCCTGTCCGGCCGAACGCGCCGGTCTGGCCGGATGTGCCGGTCTGGCCCGACGTACCGGTTGAATTCGGCCCGTCGAACCGGGCCCAGTCGAGGTCCCGGTCGGGCAGCAGGACCGGCAGCAGCACCCGGTCCGGTCCGCCGACCGCCTCGGCGAGCAGGCCGGCGAGCCCCGGACCACCAGGTTCGCTGCCGATCGGCAGGTACCCGGCGACCTGCGCCGGCCTGACCAGATCGATCAGCTGACGTACGGTGGCCCTGACCCGGCTACCGGCCAGGGTGAGCTGGTCGGGCGTCAGCTTGCGCCGCTGGGCGAGAATGTCAGCACGGAGTCTGTCCTTGATCGATGAACAGGCGTTCGCTCCATCGGGAAAATCCGACACTCAACACTCCTGGTGGCAACCGCTGCGGAATATCTGGCTTGTGTCAGCATCGCACCATCAGGTGCAGAATCCTCTGGGGGAAGCGTGACCCTGCGCGGACGGTTGACCACCGCTTTCCTCACGGTCGTGCTCGGGCCGGTCCTGCTCGGGGCGTTCTTTGTCGGCGCTACCGTCGCGGCGGTCGGGCAGAGCCGGTCCACCGAACGCCTCGACCTGGCCACCGCCAGCGTCGGCACCTCGGTCAACGCGCTGTGCAGCCAGCTGGAGGCTGCCGCGGGCGCGGTGGCTCTGCTGCTGCCCGATCCAGCCCGACTGGCCGTTGCCGCCGACCAGGCGGTGGCCCGTGGCCTCGCCTCCGCAGTCCAGGTGATCGGCCCGGACGGTGCGTCGATCGTGGCCACCGCCGACCCGCCGTCGGCGCCCTGGGTCGACTGTGCGAGCGGGCAGGACGACAACGGTGGAAGTGGCAGCACCGGTAGTGGACAGTCGTGGCAGGCGCCATCGGCGGACACCGGCACCGGGTCGCCGGACGGTGCCGGGTCGGCGACGGTGCCCGCGCCGGACGGCACCGGTGGCAGCGGGGCGATGCCGACCCTCGCGGCCTTCGCCGAGGTCCGGGACGAGAACGGTGCCCTGGCCGGTCAGGTGTCAGCGGTCAAACTGCTGGACGCCGACCTCGTCGCCCGGCTCGCCGCGTCCACCGGCGTGGGCATCACCCTGCTCGCCGACACCGACCGGGCCACGGTGGTGCACAGCACCGAGCCGTCCCAGGTGCGGGGCAACGTGGTGGCCACCGCCGGCCGGCTCGCCGACGGCGGGACCAGCTGGACCGACGGCGGCCGGCAGGTGCGCCGGCTCGGCCCGGACGACGGCCAGCTGTTGCCGATGGTGCTGTCCACCCCCCGGGACCAGCTGTCCGGTCTGTACGCGGTGCTGGTGGCGACAGTCGTCCTGGCAGGACTGCTCGCGGTGGTCGCCGCCTGGTGGCTGGCCCGGTCCACCACGCAGCCACTGGCCGAGCTCGCCGACGCCGCGAGCCGAGTGGTCGACGGTGACCTGGCCGCCCGGGTCCCGGTACGCGGCTCGGACGAGGTGAGCGAGCTTGCCACCATCTTCAACCGGATGACCCGCGAGGCGCAGGCGTACGTGCAGGCCCTGACCGCGAGCCGGGACCAGCTGCGCGGCCAGCTGACGATTCTGGGCGACACCCTGTCGAGCACCCACGATCTGCAGCGCATCCTGCGGGTGATTCTGCAGACCGCGCTGGCCGCAACCGGGGCGCGGGACGGTGCCGTACTGGTGCTCGACCCGGCGGCCGGGGTGCTGGTCGGCCAGTCGTCCAACCGGACGACCCCGGCCGGCACCGACCCGGCCACCACGTCGTCGGGCACCGGCCCGGCGGTCAATCAGCCGGCGGGACCGGACCCGGCCGCCAGCCAGGCGGGGCCGGACGGGACGCTGCACGTGCCGCTCGGCAGTGGACTGCTCGGCACGGTGGCCGTCAGCGGTCAGCCGAAACGGGGACGGATCGAACGCGACGGTCCGGCCCTGTCGGCGTACGAGCCGGCCTGCCGGACCTATGTCGCGGTGCCTTTCTCGGTGCCGAACTGGACCGATGAGCTCGGCGTGGGGGTGCCCGGGGCGGGTGGGCAGCGTGCCCCCGGCCGGCATGGTCCGGGCGCGCCCGCCGCGTTCGGGGTGCTGGCCGTCTACGACCGGCTCGGCGGCGACGAGTTCGACGACGCCGATCTGATGACGCTGCGGACCTTCGCCGGGCATGCGGCGGTGGCGGTCAACAACGTACGGATGCACAAGGAGGCCGAGCGGCTGTCGGTGACCGACCCGCTGACCGGGCTGTGGAACTACCGGCACCTGCGGGAGTCGATCCACCGGGAGATCGAACGGGCCAACCGGTTCGGTCGGATGCTCGCCATACTCGTGCTCGACCTGGACCGGTTCAAGGACATCAACGACACCTACGGGCACGCGGCCGGGGACAGTGTCCTGGTCGAGTTCGCCCGCCGGATCCGCGCCGAGATCCGTGAGGTGGACCTGGCCTTCCGGCAGGGCGGCGAGGAGTTCGTGGTGCTGTTGCCGGAGACCGACGTCCGTGGCGCGGCCACCGTCGCGGAGCGACTCTGTGCCGCGATCCGCGACCGCCCGATCCAAGTCGAGCCGTACGCTGGGGCCGGCCGGCGGGCACACGCCACCGTGTCGGTAACGGTATCGATCGGCATTGCCGTCTACCCGGACCACGCCGGCGACGGCGAGGAGGTCCTCGACGCCGCCGACGACGCACTGTACGCCGCGAAAGCAGCTGGCCGGGACACTTTCCACGTCGCTGACCGGGCGCCGGCCCGGTCGACCCGGGTACCGGCGGGCGGCGGCGCGGCCACCCCGGAGGGCGGACCGTCGCGCGGTGGCGGCGCGTCTTTCGGGCCACAGCCGCCGCGACAGACCCGTGGCCGATAGTCTCGCGGCATGTCGGAGCATGCAGCCACCCCAGCAACGACCCTCACCGCCAACGCGGATCAGCGGGCGGTAAAGGCGGTCATCCCCGCCGCCGGGCTCGCCACCCGGTTCCTGCCGGCCACCAAGGCCGTGCCGAAGGAACTCCTCCCGCTGGTCGACCGGCCGGTCCTGCAGTACATCGTCGAGGAGGCCACCGCCGCCGGGATCAACGACGTACTTTTGATCACCGGCCGTGGCAAGACCTCCATGGTTGACCACTTCGACCGGCAGCCCTACCTGGAAGGCCGGCTCGCCGACAAGGGCGACCAGGAGCGGCTGGCCGCGATTCGGCGGCCGAGCGAGCTGGCCGAGATTTACACCTGCCGCCAGCACGAGCCGCTCGGACTGGGCCACGCGGTGGGCTGCGCGCAGAGCCACGTCGGCAACGAACCGTTCGCGGTGCTGCTCGGCGACGAGTTCGTTGACGAGAACGACCCGCTGCTGCCGGCCATGATCGACCTGCAGGCCCGAGCCGGCGGGATCGTGCTGGCCTTCATGGAGGTGCCGCCGACCGAAACGAAGCGGTACGGCATCGCGTCGGTCGAACCGGCCGCCGAGTCGGTGCAGAACGGTGCCGACATCGTCCGGGTGACCGGGCTGGTGGAGAAGCCGTCGGCCGAGAACGCTCCGAGCAACCTCGCGGTGCTGGGCCGCTACGTGCTGCCACCGAACATCTTCGAGGCGATCAAGCGGACCAAGCCGGGCAGCGGCGGCGAGATTCAGCTGACCGACGCGATGGCGATGCTGCTGGCCGAGGGGACACCGGTGCACGGCATCGTCTACCGGGGCACCCGCTACGACACCGGGGCGCCGCTGGGCTACCTGCAGGCCGTGGTGCAGATCGCCTGTCAGCGGGAAGGGCTTGGTGACGAGTTCCGGGCGTGGCTGAAGGAGTTCGTGGCCGACGCGCCAGGGGTACCCTCTACATGACCGCGACGGCCGGTGCCGAGGCGGCCTTCAACGAGCTGACGCCGCTCGCCGAATACCTGGGCAGTGTGCTGCGCAGGATTCGGCCGCTGCCGCCGCTCGACCTCGACCTGACCCAGGCGCACGGCAACCTCCTCGCTGAGGATGTCGTGGCGCCGCACGCCTTTCCCGCGTTTGACCAGGCCGTCATCGACGGCTACGCGGCACGCTGGGAGGACATCGCCTCGGCCGGCCGGGGGAGCAGGGTGATCCCGGCCAGCCGGTCGGCGACCCCGGGCGTACCCCGCTCGGTGCGCCTCAACGTGGTGGGCGACCTGGGCGCGGCGAGCTGGCGGCCGGTCCGGCTGACCCCGGGCACCTGCTTCTCGGTGGCGGCCGGGGCGCCGTTGCCGATCGCCGCCGACGTGGTGGTGCCGATCCACTGGACCGATCAGGGCATGGCCGCGGTGGAGATCTTCCAGGTGCCCCGGCGCGGGTCAGGGCTGCGGCGGGCCGGCGACGAACTGCCGGCCGGGGCGGTCCTGGCCCGCGCCGGTTCCTACGTGACGCCGGCGATGGTGGCGGTCTTCGCCGCCACCGGGATCGGGCACGTGGTGGTCCGGCCCAGCCCGCGGGTGGTGATCGTGGCGACCGGTGACGAGTTGGTCGACGTGGGCCGCAGCAGCCAGCCGGGGCAGGTGGTGGATGCCAACTCGCACGCGCTCACCGCAGCTGTCGCCGAGGTGGGCGCGCTGGCGTACCGGGTGGGTATCTGCGACGACGATCCGGAGGGGCTGCGGGGGCTGCTCGAGGATCAGGCGATGCGGGCCGATCTGATCATCACCACCGGCGGCACCGGCACCGGGCCCGGCGACATGGTCCGGCGGATCTTTAGCCGACGGGAAGGGGGCCGCGCGGGGCCGGTCACCTTCACCGAGGTCGCGCTCTATCCCGGAACAGCCCTCGGATTCGGTACGGTCGGAGCCGAGGAGGTGCCCGTGGTCTGCCTGCCCGGGGAGCCCGGCTCCACGCTGGTCGGGTTCGAGGTGCTGGCCCGGCCGGTGATCCAGTTGCTGGCCGGTGCCGAGCCGGTGTTCCGGCCGAGTGTGCGTGCCCATCTGCTGGAGACCGTGTCGTCGCCGGTCGGCCTGCGGGAGTTCCGTCCGGCCAACGTCGCGGAGCGGCGCGGCGGCGGCTACACCGTGCAGCCGCTGCCCGGCGGGCCGTTCACCCTGTCCGGGCTGGCCGAGGCGAACGGCCTGCTGGTGCTCGGTGAGCGGGTGACCACCGCCGCCGCCGGGTCTACCGTCGACGTGTTGCTGCTGGACCGGCAGCGGTGATCGGGGACGAGGCTCCGGGCTGGCCGGTGGTGCTCACCGACGGTCCGGTGCTGCTGCGCCCGTACCGTCGCAGTGACGCCGCCGAATGGTCGGCGGTCCGGCGGCGTAACCAGCCCTGGCTGGCCCCGTGGGAGCCAGCGCCGCCAGGCCCGTGGCACGAGCTGAACTCGCCGGACGCGTTCCGCTACCTCTACCGTGACCAGCGTCGACAGTCGCGGCGCGGTGAGAGTATGCCGTTCGCGGTTTGTCTGGTCGAGGCGGGTGCCGAACGGCTGGTGGGTCACCTGAACATCGGCAACATCGTGCGGCGGGCGTTCTGCTCCGGCTACGCCGGCTACTGGGTGGACGTTTCGGTCGCCGGGCGGGGGGTGATCCCGACCGCGTTGGCCCTGGCAGTGGACCACGCCTTCGCCGCCGGCGGACTGCACCGCATCGAGGTCAACGTCCGACCGGAGAACATTCCGTCACGGCGTGTAGTTGAGAAGCTCGGTTTCCGTGAGGAGTCCTATCATCGTCGTTACATGCACATCGACGGTGCCTGGCGTGACCACATCGGATATGCCCTGACCAGCGAGGATGTGCTGGTCGAAGGGGGACTGCTGGCCCGCTGGCGACGGCTGCAGGCCAGCGCCCACTGAACACAACCGCCGGCCATGGTCGGCGCGGCGTACAAAATTCCTGGTCGGACGCCCGTAACCTCAAGTAACGAGAAGGTACGGCAACCTATCAAGCCTTCATGTCCGTGCATGGGTGGCGGGTTGCCTCGGGGTGACGGGAGGGGTGAGGGTGCCGACCTCGGTGCTCCTCGCCGTCCTCGCCGCCGCCGGGCTGCTCGCCCTCGCACCGGCGCTGGTCCGCCGGTACGACGCTACCGAGCGCCTGGTGGCGGAGCGGGCGCAGTCGACGGCGCGGGTGCTGCAACGCCGCCGCCGTCGTCGCACCGTGCCCGGGAAACGGCCGGTCAACCCGCCCCGCCGGCTTACCGTGCGCCGCGCTGCCGGTCCGGAAGGTGGTACGGCGCCCGACGCCGAGTCGTTCAACGATCCGTCCGCTCCGCTGCCGGCCGGCGGTCGGCCAGGCGCCGGTCGACGGGGTGGCCGGCTGCGGCTCGTCCCGACTGCCGGCGTCCGACCGCGCCGTGCCCCAGCCCGTCGGCACACCCCGGCAGTGGTTCGCCGCCGGCGGGTCTTCGCCGCCTTGCTGCTGCTCAACCTGGTCGAGCTGATCGGGGTGCTGGTGGTCGGCCCCGGCTTCTGGATCAGCTTCGCGGTCACTGCGGTGCTGCTCGCCGTGTACCTGGTGCATCTGCGCAACCGGGCGATCGCCGACCGCCGTCGCCGCCGGCACCGCGCCCGGGAAGCGGCCTGGCTGGCCGCCCGGCAGGCCGAGGTGCGCCGTGAGCAGGCCCGACGGGCCGCTGCCCGCCGGGAGCAGCAGCGCCGGCTCGCCGCCCAGCGGGAGGTGATGCGTCGCGCCGCGATGGGCCTGGACCGGCCGCGTGACCTGCCGGCGGCGGCCAGCGGTGGGGTCGGCGGGTCGGTCTCCTACCGCCGCACGGGCGGACTGCGGGGCCGTGCCTACGAGGCCGGCCGCAGCTACGACGGCCGGTCCTGACCGGCGTCGAGGTGTGGTGGGAGCCGGGGTGCGTGCCGGGTAGACCCGCGCGCCCGGGCGGGATCGATTCGCGCGTCGGGTGCCCGACCTGTTAGCCTTGTCGCCGGTCCACTGCTGGTCTGGCAGCGGATCACCCGATTCTGGGGCTGTGGCGCAGTCCGGTAGCGCACCTCGTTCGCATCGAGGGGGTCAGGGGTTCGAATCCCCTCAGCTCCACATAATCTATGCCCTGACCAGCGACAACGCCAGTCAGGGCATACGTCTTTCTATGCAATCTCAAATCACCCCCCGGAACCCCCACAGGGAGTCGTACGACTCCCAGCAGCTTCAGGATCAAGGAGCGGGCTGAGGGCGGCAATGCGGCTGTACGACCGCAAGGTCGCAGACGGCGGCGAGCAGTTCCTTGAAGCGGGCCGCGCGCTGCTCCGAGCGAGTGCTCACCCCGACGATCGGCGGCGTTTTGACCCCGCCAGTCGCGGACGACGGTCGGCTGGCCCGCCACGAAGACGCAGTCGATGCGGAAGTTCTCGCTGACCAGCCGCTCACGCACCCGTTACTCTATCCGGGCGCGCTCCTCGGCGTCGTAGCCGAAGAACTCAATGGAGGGCATCAGACTCCCTCCCCGATTCGTTCAACGTGTTGGCGCTGCGCCCAGGCAGCGGAGCGTAGTGTTCCGACGCCGCCGGCAAGGAAGAACGCGGCGAGCACGAACCAGCCGCCGACGCCCCAGTCAACCAGCAGCACCGTCGGCAGACCGGGCGCCAGTATCAGCGCCCCGGACTGTGCCATGCCGAGCATGCCTTGATATTCGCCGTGGGCGTCGTCGGGGGCCAGCGCGACCGAAAGGCCGAAGCCGCTGCTGACGAAGCCGAGCTCGCCAGCGACGTGGACGGCCGCTGCGACCGCAAGTACGGCGACGACCACGGTGCCCGACCGGTGATAGGAGGCCGCGAAGACGAGGCACGACACCGCGAGCGCCAAGCCCGACCAGAGCCCCATCCGGGCCGCCGTCGCAACCCGGTCGGCGTGCCGGACCGCACGCCGTTGCGGGGCGACGCCGGCGCCGGCGTCGCCGCCGATGAGCACGCCGATGATCCAGCGGGGCGCGCGCCGGTGTGCGCGCTGATCCACAGCGGCAGCACCACGTCCAGCAGGGCCCAGCTGAGGGCCAGCATGCCGTTGAAGCCGCAGATGGCGAGGAAGGGCCGGTCACGTACCGCCAGAGCCTTGCGCCGGACTTTCCGGTCCCGAAGCGACGCCACGTGCGGGACGTGGGTCAGCAGCAGGGTGAAGCAGAAGCAGGCGGCGCCGTAGCCGAAAACGAGGGACACGTACGCGGGGCGGTTGTCGAGGGACCGGACCAGCGCACCGAGCAGCGCGCCGACCACCATCCCGCTCTGTGTCAGCGAGCGGGCCGTGGCGAGGCTGTTCAGCCGCTGCTCGCCGCTGGTTAGGCCGGCGATGAGGGCGATCCGAAAGGCCGGTGCCGTGCGTTCCGCGCCGACGGCCAGACAGGTGATCGCGGCGAGGCCCCAGAACTGCCGCGTGAAAGCGAACGAGCAGACGGCGAGCCTTTGCACCGCACCGATCACCATCAGCGTCTCGCGTGCACCGAGCCGGTCGGCGAGATATCCGGCCGGTCCGCCGAGGACAAGGCCCGCGACGCCCGCGACCGTGATGCCGATCGCGAACTCGGTCGTGGAGAGGCCCGCGAACCGCGTCAGGAACATTGCCCAGCAGGTGAACCACGCCCTACGGCCAAGGGAGAGGACCGTCGCCGCCAGGTAGAGGGGAGGCGAGCGGACGCCGAATGTCACCGTTCGCATGCCCAGGGCGATCCGGACGGGTGGGCGTCGTTCTGGTCATGCCCTGCGCGCCGCCGATTCGTCGTCGCGAGGGGCTGCCAGCAGGACCGACAGCGCGTCGGCGTCGGCCCCATCGAATACCTTGATGAAGCCGTTCTGCCCGATGATCCGGGCGCCGCGGAAGGCCTCGGCACGCTCGGCGGTGGTCGCCGGCGTAGCTCTGCGCCAAACAGGTTGCGGCAGCCATTCGGATGTCGCTATAGCGCTCTGCCTTCGAGGCATCAGTTTCCGCGCTGTATTGGTGCTGGCCCGGCGTGGCCTCACCCATCTGCTCGAACATCTCGTGCTGCATCCGCTCGGCGCCGCCGACTACCACTACAACGGCACCACCGGTAGCGTGGTGACTCACTTTCACCTGTCGGGCTCCGTCGACGACATCACCACCTTTTTGACCGGGGTGTGCAGGTCGTTGCGGGAACTGCCGGTGCACCGCCTGGACACCCGAGAAGGCAATCCTGGACACCGAGTGGGCCGGCCGGACGGCTGCCGCCACCGACCAGTTGCCGCTGTGGCGCTACGGCGCGCGGGACTACGGGCTGGGTGCGTTCGCTGAGCTCGGACTGCCTGCGATCACCGCCGAGGACCTGCAGGAGTGGGCGGCCCGGTACTTCACCCGGGAGAACGCGGGGCTCTGGCTGGCCGGTACCGAGTTGCCGCCAGATCTGCGGCTGGAGTTGCCGTCCGGGACCCGGATGCCGGCTCCTGCTGCCTCGTCGGCGCTGGCAGGTACGCCGGCGTTCTTCTACGGGCCGGGTCGGGCGACCGCAATGGACGCGGTGGTGCCCGCCGGGGCGGCTGCGCGGGTGCTCAACGATGTCGTCGAGCGGGAACTGTACCGGGCGCTGCGGCAGCGGGACGGCCTGTCTTACACGACCGCCACCAGCTACGAGCCACGAGGTGATGGCAATGCGGTGGTCACCGCCCTCACGGACGCCCCCAACGGCAAGGAAGACGCGGTTCTCGGCGGCTTCGTCGACGTACTGGCCAGGATCCGGGTGGGTCGGATCGACGAAGCGGACGTGGCTGCCGTCGTCGGCAGGGCCACCGATGCGTTGTCCAGCGTGGAAGCGGACGGTGCGCGGCTGCCGTCGATCGCGTTCAACCTGCTCACCGGCCGTCCGGTGCGGTCCAGCGACGACCTGACCCGGCAGTTGAAGGAGGTTACCGTCGAGTCGGTGCATGCGGTGGCAACCACCGCGCACGCGTCGTCGCTGCTGATGACGCCCCGTGGCCGGAGCGCCGACTGGGCCGGTTTCACCCGGGCCGAGCCGGGCCTGGTGGGGTTGCTTTCCGGCACCAGCCACCGTGGACTGGGCGGGCTGGACGGCCAGTAGCTGATCGTCGGGGCGGAGGAGGTCAGCCTCGTCGCCGGGGCCCGGGCAGTCCGGGCAGGCGGTATCGGTGCGCTACGACCGTTGTGCGGCGATGCTGGCCTGGCCGGACGGTGGCCGTCAGCTCATCGGGGACGACGGCGTCAGCCTGCAGTTGGAACCAACGGTTTACGAGGGTGCCACCGCTGATCTGGCCGACGCCGCAGTCCCGGCCGGGCGGCATCCCCGGGCGGGCGTCGCCGGCAGTGGGGCGACCGCCCGGTTTCAAAGCCTGGGCAGCGGCCAGCAGTTAAAGGTCGGGGCACTGGGGCTGATCACGCTCGTCGTCGGGGTCGCCGTGCTCAGCCTGACCATCGCCATGATCGTCGGAGCGGTTGACTTCCGGGTGCTGAGCGCGCTCGACAGTTGGATGATCGCCGGCTACCTGGGCCGGGCGTTTCTGAAGGCCTGGATCGAGGGCAGCTGAGGGGCCAAATCTGAGATCCCGCTCCGTGAGCGGATAGCGCGATTTACCCTGGTCGTGCACCGGGCGTCAACCGAGACGGACATCGTGGTCAGGGATGAACTTCGAGACAGCTGTCCTGGTCATCGGTACGACGGTTGACGCCCTCGGTGTGCTGATCATCCTTACCGGCCTAGTCGTTGGCACGGTGCTCTACCTGCGTGGCGCGTTTCGTGAGCGGAACATGCGGGGGACCTACCGCCGGTACCGGCAGGACATTGGCCGGGCGATCCTGCTCGGGCTGGAGTTTCTTGTCGCCGGGGACATCATCCGTACCGTGGCGATCTCGCCGACCTTCCAGAGCGTCGGCGTGCTGGCAATGATCGTCGCGGTGCGTACCTTCCTCAGCTTCTCCCTGGAGGTCGAGCTGGACGGCCGGTGGCCGTGGGGCCGGCGACGTCGCACCGGCGACGACGCCGCGGCGATGGATCCACAGGCATGACCGGCGGCATCGCGGGTATGGGATGCGGTACGGCGAAACTCAGTGCCGCCCCCCGGCGCCGACGACGTCCGTGAGGAGGAACGATGGTTGCCAAGCGGGAGAAGGCCGATAAGCACCAGCAGGCCGAGCAGATGCGCGACGACGTGCCCAGCACGATCGCCCGCTCCGACGACAAGGCCGTACGGACCTACAAGAAGACCCTGGAGTCGGCCGAGGAGAGCTACGACGATCCGGCGCGGGCGCACCGTGCGGCGTACGCCTCGTTGAAACACAGCCACGAGAAGGTCGGCGACCACTGGCAGCCAAAGGACAGCCTGGGCCCGTCCGATCCACAGGCGGCCCAGGGCACGCCCCGGTCGCTGCGCCAGCCCCGGGAGACCGCCCAGGGGGTCGACGCCAACGCCAGCAAAGGCCACCTCGACGAGGTGGCGCGCCAGGTCGGCATCGACCACCCGCAGGACATGAACAAGGACGACCTGGTCGATGCGATCGGGAAGGCAAACTCGCGGGCGACCGCGAGGGCCCGCAAGAAGTGAGGGTGCCGGCGGTCCGGCCGTCCGGACGAGGCGGATCCGATCCGTAGCGGATCGGGCGGCTCGACCCCGGTCGGCGCGGGCAGACTCGACGGGGCGGAAAGGGCACCTTCTCCAGACCGGTGCAGCGCAGCTCCGGCGGTTGCGCGACCGCCGCCGGCAGGTCGCGGCAATTAGGAAGAGGCGCGATCGTGCTGCATATGCGATGGTCGATTCACGTTGCAGGTCCCCCCTCTGGAGGCGGAAAGTGTCGATCACTGAACTTTCGAGACATCAACCTACACTCGAACAGGTGAAGAGCTCCTTGCCGGAGTTGGTGCCCACGCTCAGGGAGAAGGCACAATGGTCGGAGGAGAACCGGCGTCTTCACGATGACTCTCTCCAGGCCCTCGCTGATGCCGGGGTCTTCAAACTGCGGATGCCGGCTCGCTACGGTGGGTTCGAAGCCGATACACGTACGTTGGTGGACGTCGCTATCCAGCTCGGCCGGGCGGACGGCGCGTTGGCTTGGACTGTATCGACCTACTGGATCGCCTCCTGGATCGTGGGCCTGTTCCCGGATGAGGCCCAGGATGAGGTCTTTGCCTCGCCTGACGTGCGGATCTGCGGTGCGGTCAGCCCGAGCGGCACTCTCGTGCCGGTCGATGGCGGTGCCGTGCTGAACGGCTCGTGGCATTTCGTCAGCGGCGCGCTGCACGCGGACTGGCAGGAACTGGCTACCATCCGACTGCGGCCGGGTGCGGACCCGGAGCCGGTCATCGCCGCCGTGCCGATGTCGAGCCTGCAGATCGTCGACGACTGGCACACGTCCGGGATGGCCGCAAGTGGCAGCGTCACCACGACGGCGAAGGACATCTTCGTTCCCGAAACGCACATCATCCCGTTGGAGTCGGCAATCCGACCGAATTCTCTTTCGAAGCTGGGCGCTGACTCGCCCATCTACCGGAGCCCAACGATCCTGGCCGGTTCTGCGGCCACGGTCGGCATTCTGGTCGGAATGGCGAAAGCTGCTCGCGAGGCATTTTTCGAGCGCATGCCGTCCCGGCCGATCCGGTACACCGACTACGAACACCAGGCAGAGGCGCCGGTCACGCACATCCAGGTCGGTACCGCCGTGATGAAGACCGAGCAGGCCGAGTACCACGCATACCATGCTGCCTCGCTGGTCGATGCCAAGGCCGCCAGCGGTGAGCCGTGGACGACCGAGGAGCGCGCCCGGGTGCGCGCTGACGAGGGCTGGGCCACCAGGTTGTCCAAGGAGGCCATCGACATCTACGCGTCGGCCAGCGGAGGCTCGTCGATCTACCGCAACGAGCCGATCCAGCGAGTCGTCCGGGACATCCACGCAATCAGCGTGCATCCGATGTTCAGCCCGGACAGCAACACCGAGACGTACGGGCGGGTGCTCTGCGGGCTGCCGCCCAACACGATATTCATCTAGGGGAGACGGCCGGGGTCACCGCCGTAGACCGGTGGTGACCCCGGAAGGCCCTCGGCGGTCGTCTGTGGTGCGAGACCGTCGTAGCCGGGCAGAGAGCCGCTGCGCTTCAGGCGCAGCGGCTCTCTGCTGTCGGGACGGGGCCGGATCGCGGCAGGGTCGGGCGGACAGCCAGTCGGGCAGCGGGACCGGCGGGCAGGTCAGCGATCTGTCTGGCCAGTTCCCGGGCTTCCCCGGGACCGCCGATGAGGTGATGCCGCAGGTGCGTATACCGGTGAGAGCGAGGCGGACATCGGCGGACCTGTACCCCACAGCTCGACTGGCTCTCAGCCGACTGCCCGACGGTCCTGCCCGCAGCCCTGTCCCTGGATCTCCACATCGCGGACGGACCTACGATCCTCAGGCAGGCAAGGGTAGGCGACAGATCCGGACGCTCCGGACAAATTCGCTTCGCCCGGCGTATGCCCTGGACAGCGGCGTGCCCGGCCAGCGAACGGGGAGGCTGGCCGGGCACGGGTCCGGTAAGGGCAGGACGCGCTCGTCGTCCTACTTGAACTGGATGATCTGCAGGTAGTTGCCGTCAGGGTCGGTGAACGTCCCGAAGCGGCCGGAGGGGCGGTCGGCGACAGGGGAGAGCCACTCGACGCCGGCGGCTCGCAGCTGAGCCTCCATAGCGTCGAAGTCGTCGACGTGGAAGTTGAGAATCATGCGACCCGGTTCGTTGTTCTTCGCGTCGACGTCGTCGCGGTTCTCGATGACCAGGAGGAAACCGCCGAGGTTGATCGGGCCCTCACCGTTGTAGTCCGGGGCGAGTGCCTTGCGGTACCACTCCTTCAGCTCGGCGGGGCGGGTGGTGCCGAGCAGGATGCTGCTTAGTTTGGGTGTGAGCATGACAAATCTCCTTTGTCGTCGGGTGCGAAGCCTTCGTCGTCATCAGCCGGGGATGCCAGGTGCGCGTACGGGCCGGGTCGACTTGCCTTTGGTGACGGCATTCCGCGCGGCGGACTCAGTCCACCGACGTGGTGACTCAGTCCACAGACGCAGCCAGCTTTTGGCCGGAGGTCTGCTCCGCGGGTGTCTCCGCCACTGTAGTCTCGCCGTCACCTCCGCGCGGGCGTAGTCCGAACCAGATGAGGACCACACTAGCCAGTGTCACGGCGACGTTCACGCCCAACGCCAGCTGAATTCCGGTCAGCTCCACGCTCTGCGTGGCGGCGATTGAGACCATGATCGGAGCGCCGATGGTAAGTGCCACCTGCTGGGTCATCGAGGTCAGGCCGGTGGCCAGACCCTGCTCCTCGTTGGGCAGACCGGAGGTGCCGACCACCGTGTACGAAACGATGCACGTGACGTGTACGAAGAAGCCGATGAACAGCGCGGGGATCAGGATCAGCAGAGCCAGCCGGTCGGTACCCAGGAAGGCCAACGGCAGGATCAGCAGGCCCTGCAGGGCCAAGCCCACACTAAGGACACCCCGGCTACCGTACCGACCGAGGATGCGTCCGGCGATCGGCCCTGCGGCGACCGCGGCCAGGCCGGGCACGCCGAAGGCGAGTCCCGTGGTCACCGGCGAGAAGTTCAGAACATTCTGCAGGTAGAGCGTCATCAGGAAGATCATGCCGGTCTCCATGGAGAAGATCACCAGACCGGCGTAGTTGCCCCATTTGACGGTGGGCCGCTTGAGGAAGCGGACCGGCACCAGAGGCGCGGACGAACGGCTCTCGACCATCCAGAACGCGACCAGCAGCAGCAGGCCGACGACGCCCCAGATGATGTTCTTCTCCATGACGGCGTAGACCACGGCCAGCAGACCGGCGGTCATGGTGACCGCGCCCGGGACGTCGAGCTTGACCCGGTCGGGAATCCGGCTTTCCTTGATCAGCATCGGGGTGACCACCAGGATGGCCGCCGCGATCGGGACGTTGACGAAGAACGCGGCCCGCCAGCTCAGCAGGCTGACGAGGGAGCCGCCGAGAAGCGCCCCCGCCGTGAAGCCACCCGACAGGATGGCGCCGTTGAGACCGAGCGCCCGCTCCCGCATGCCACCCTCGGTGAACGAGGTGGTGATGAGCGAAAGCGCCGCTGGGACGGCCATCGCGGTCGCGGTGCCCTGTAGCGCCCGAGCGGCCAGCAGCATCTCGGGGTTCGTCGCGAAACCGCCGAGCAGTGACGCGCCGGCGAGCAGCACGATGCCGGACAGGAACAGCCGACGGCGACCGAACAGATCCGCCATCCGACCGAACAGGAGCATGAAGCCGGCCGCAGGCAGCGTGTAGGCGGAGACGATCCAGGGCAGCCCGGTCAACCCCAACCCGACGCCTGCGCCGACCTCGGGTAGCGCGACATTCAGGATCGAGTAGTCGGCAGCGAATACGAAGGCGGCGGCCAGTAGAACCAGCATGATCAACCGCTGCCGGCTACTGAACTGTAGTGGCGGGGATGTTTCGGTAGTCAAGATGTGATCCCTTCCTCGAAAGACCGATGTTGCCGACGATCAGCACGCTCTCCGGACTGGCCAGATGACTCGGCGGCGCACGCCGTTTGTCAGCGCAGGTCCGGAGAGCGTGGACCGGGTTTGCGTCGCGGTGTTGCTACAGGCCGGCGAGGAACTTCAGCAGCTCCGCGTTGACCTCCTCAGGTGCCTCCTGCTGCGTCCAGTGCCCGACGCCAGGCAGCACGGTGGTGCTGGTCAGACCGGGTACCAGGTACTTCAGGTTGGGAATCAACTGGTCCATCCCCGGCAGCTGGATGCTTCCGTCCCGGTCACCGTGGACGTACAACGCCGGTACCGTCACGGGCGCTCCCTGCCACGGTGCGGTCAGCTCCCAGCTCAGGTCGATCGTCCGCCACCAGTTCAGGCCCCCGGTGAAGCCGGTCCGGCTGAACTCGGCCGTGTAGTGGTCGAGGTCGGTCTCGGTCAGCCAACCGGGCAGCGCCGCCGGTTCGGGCATCAGGTCGAACAGCTTGCCGCCGGTCGGCACCACCGGCATGGTGGGCCCCGCTGCCTGTGGGGAGTTGCCGAAGCCCCAGTGGAAGATGCGAGTCAGGGAGGACCGCACGTTCTGCTCCAGCTCGGCCTCGGCGATACCGGGCTGCTGCAGATACTGCATGTAGAAGCCGTCGCCCAACGCTCCGCGCATCCCGGTCAGCGCGCTGACCGGACCACGCGGCAGGTAGGGCACGCTGAGCGAGACGACGCCACGAACTCGGTCGGGCCGCATCAGTGCGGCGTTCCACGCCACCGAGGTGCCGAAGTCGTGGGCGACCAGCACGGCCTGCTGCTCCTCCAGCGCGTCGAGCAGGCCGATCACGTCGCCGACCAGGTGCAGCTGGGAGTACTGCTCCACGGCGGTCGGCAGGTCGGTCTGGCCGTACCCGCGTAGGTCGGGGGCGACGACGTGGTATCCGGCGGCGGCCAGCGCTGGAATCTGGTGACGCCACGAGTACCACGACTCCGGAAAGCCGTGCAGCAGCACGACCAGCGGACCGTCGCCCTGCTCGGCAATGTGCATCTGGATGCCGTTGGTCTGTACGACGCGGTGACGGATACCGCTCGTCACGTCCTGGCCGGTGGCGGATTGTTCGTTGCTCACGGTGCACCTTCCTTCTTGGTCACGCTGAGTGGTTCCAACGAAGAATCCTCCCTTCCGGAACGTGCTTTTTCCACTTCTTACTTGCCCACGCTGGCCCGTTTTGGCCGTCGTGACAGATAGCGCCAGACAGGAATTTCATCCCGTGTTCGGTGTCCGTTGACAATGTTTTCCATCGCGAGGCGGCCACGACCGGTCATAGGCGCATGAATTCGAGATTCGCCGACGGGTACGCGCGCCACGCGCTACACGACGTCGTACCCGTCGGCAAGGGATGACTGGTGCTCGTGCCGGTCGGTCAGCGCAACCAGCGATGCAGCATGCTCACCGGGTCAGTCCGACTTCTGATCGGCCGATTCGGCGGCCCGTCTGATGTTGGCCAGTCGCCGGTCCCAGTCGGTCGCGACGGCGGCCATCCACCGCACGGTCGCGTCCAGCGCGGCCGGATGCACGGCGTACCGCACCTCGCGACCCACCCGGCTGCCCGAAACCAGCCCGGCGGCGTTCAGGACGGCGAGATGCTTGACCACCGCCTGTCGCGAGACAGGCAGCTGTTTGGCAAGGGTCGTCGCAGTGAGCTCGCCCTGTGCGGCCAGCAGGTCGAGGAGATGCCGCCGAGTCGCGTCGGCCAGCGCAACGAGAACACTGTCGACGAACTCGGCTTCGCCACGACGTTCTGGCGTCACACAGATGCCTCGGCGCGCTTCTTGAACCCGTCGAAGACCTGGGGCCAACCGCTGTCGTTGTTCTTCAGAGCCTCGCTGCGCTGCTCCTCGGAAACGGCCAGCGCGGCGAAGCCGCTCTCCACCACGCGGAGCCGGGTCTTGTCGCCCTCGGCGGTCAGGGTGAACTCGACCAGGGTGCTGTTGTCCTCCCGCAACTCCTCGCCGGGGAACGCGCTGGCCCAGCGGTACGCCACGTAGGTAGGTGGCTGGACCTTCTCCACCCGGACCGGGAAGTCACCGTACTCGGGGTTGCGAGCCGTCATGGACTCGCCCTCCTTCGCCACAGTGCCGGCCACCGTCGCCTCGTCGGCCACCCAGAAGCCGGGTTCGGCCACCAGCGACCAGACCCGCTCCATCGGCGCCGCGATCAAGGTCTCCCGCTCGATCCGATCTTCGCTCATCGGTGACTCCTGAACTTCGTCGTTGATTGCCACCTCATGGTTGCACGTCACCCCAGGTTGCGCAACCCACGGGTTGCACAACCTGAGTGGTTCTCGTCAGATGATCGTGCGATGTTGAGTATGCCCAGGTCAGTTGCGGATCCTGGAGCGGGCGGGTGAATGAGGAGCCGGATCGGGCGGGCTTGCGGTAGTCCTGGCGCAGGGATCACCACGGGGGTCGGGCCGGCCTGCTGGCCGTCCTGGCGCCGCTGTCACTGCTCAACGATCCTCGACGACCACGCGGCTGCTGTCGTCTTCGAGAATGCTCACTCCTTGGCTGTGGCGCGACCTGTCACGCCGGGCCCGGGCGGTCGATCGTAGACCGTCGTTGTGGGCAATATTCGACAGGCCGTGCGACCGGAGCCTGTCGTAGCAGGCCGACCGGCGGTCAGTTGTGCAAGGCAACACCAAAGAAGCGCTGCGGTTCTCTACTTGTGATGCTCGTACCGCGGCGGGCCTACCGGAGGCTGCACTGACGAAATCCGGATTGTACGGCCGAGCGGCCAAGGCCATGTGCGCACATTTTCGTTGTCCGACCGGAAAGAGGGAACCGAGATGATGGTGCTGGAAACCGTGAACCTCGAGATGGACGGCCCGGTGGCCACAATCTATCTGAACCGCCCGGCCAAGAAGAACGCGATGAACCCGCAGATGCACCGGGACATGAACCAGGCGCTCGACACGATCGAGGCGGCCGGTAACGTCAAGGCGGTCGTGGTGACGGGCGTCGGCGACAGCTTCAGCGCCGGGATGGACCTCGAGGAGTGCTTCCTGCAGCCGTTCGACGACCCGCAGCTGTTCTACCGGACCAACCTGGTCGCGTTGACCTGGTTCAAACGGCTCAAGGCGTTCCCGGCGGTGACCATCGCCAAGGTCAACGGGTTCGCGTTCGGCGGCGGCCTGCTGGTCACCGGCCTCTGTGACCTGGCCGTGACGTCGGAAACCGCTCTGTTCGGCCTTTCGGAGATCAACTTCGGAATCTTCCCGGCCGGCGGCGCGACCTGGGCAGCCACCCACAATCTGCCCCGCAAGCAGGCGCTCTACTACATCCTGACCGGCGACACCATGACCGGCCAGCAGGCGCAGGAGTACGGCCTGGTCAACAAGGCGGTGCCGGCCGACCAGCTGGACGCCGAGACCGACCGGATCGTGCGGAAGATCGCCAAGAAGAACCCGATCACCCTGGAACTGGCCAAGCAGGTCTACGAGCGCACCACCACCATGGACCTGCCGACCGCCATTGACTACGACCAGGCCAAGCTCTGGGAGCTGTCCCGGCTCAGCGGCAACGAGTGGGTCAACGTCGCGCTGAAGCAGTTCGAGAAGCGCGCCTACCAGCCAGGGCTGAGCACCTACAGCCGGGCGGAGGCGAAGTCATGACCACCACTGCCCCGACGCCGATGACGGTCGACATCCCGGACCTGTCGCTGCCGGCATTCGTGCTGCAGCGCGCCGAACAGTACGGCGACCGTACGGCACTGGTCGACGTGGCCGGTGGCGACGGCTACACGTACCGCCAGCTGGCCTCGATGGTGCGTCGGCTGGCCGCCGGGCTGCACGCCCGTGGCTTGCGCCGGGGCGACGTGCTGGCGATGCTCGCGCCCAACGTGCCGGAGTACCCGATCGTGGTGCTCGCCGCGTCGCTGGCCGGCGGCACGGTCGTCGTGCTCAACCCGATCGACACGCCCGACGATCTGGCCGGCCACCTCACCGACGCCGGCGCGAAGCTGCTGGTGACCGTACCGTCCGAGGTGCCCAAGGCGGCGGCGCTGGCCGCCCGCACCAAGATCGAGGAGATCGTGGTGATGGGCGAGGCGGACGGAGCGACGCCGCTGTCCGAGCTGCTCAGCGACGAACCGGCGCCGGAGGTGGCCATCGACCCGGCGCAGGACGTCGCGGCGCTGCTGCACTCCAGCGGCAGCACCGGACGTCCCAAGGGGGTGATGCTGACCCACCGCAACATCGTCGCGACCGTGTTGCAGACCAGGACGGTCACGCCGCTCGGCGCAGACGAGAAGGTGCTCGCCATGCCGCCGTTCCACCACGCGTTCGGTCTGATCATGGTGATGAGCGCCAGCCTGCTGCAGGGCGCGACGATCGTGACGATGCCGCGGTTCGACCCGGAAGGATACGTCAAGGCGATCCACGACCACCGGATCACCCGCCTCTACATTGTCCCCACGCTCGCCGTGCTGCTGGCCCGCAGCCCGCTGCCGGACCGGTACGACCTGTCGTCGGTCCGGTCGATCGTCTCCGGCGGCGCCGCGCTCGACCCCGAGATCGCCCGGCTCTGCCGAGAACGGCTCGGCTGCCACATCGCCCAGGGGTACGGTCTCACCGAGGCGATGACGTCGTTCATGCAGCTCGAGGAGCCGTTGGTGCCTGCGTCGGTGGGCCGCACAGCGCCCAATGTCGAGTGCCGGATCGTCGACGTGAACACCGGTGCGCAGCTCGGTGCGCACCAGCGGGGCGAGATCCTGATTCGGGGTCCGCACGTGATGAAGGGGTACCTCAACGCCGCCGAGGTGACCAGCAAGGTGCTCCGGCCGGACGGGTTCCTGCACACCGGTGACCTCGGCTACCTCGACGACGACGGCGAGCTGTTCCTCGTCGACCGGATCAAGGAGCTCATCAAGTACAAGGGCCAGCAGGTCTCCCCGGTCGAGCTCGAAGCGGTCCTGATGACCCACCCGAAGGTGGCGGACGCGGCGGTGATCGGCGTGCCGGACGAGGAGGCCAGCGAGATCCCGAAGGCCTTCGTGGTCGCCAAGGAGCCGACCACCGAGCAGGAGCTCATGGCGTTCGTCGCCGAACGGGTGGCGCCGTACAAGAAGATCCGGCAGATCGAGTTCATCGAGCAGATTCCCCGTACCCCGGTGGGCAAGATCGAGCGGCGACGGCTGAAGGAGCGGACGTTCAGCTCGTAGTCGGTGCCGGGCAAGCGGGGAGAAGTCCCGGCGACCCGTTCCCTGTCACTCTGGCCATGGATGGTTCCGGCCGAAGTTCTGAGGAGATCTGATGAATTCTCCGCAAGTTGTCTCCAGAGAAGAATGGCTGGCGGCACGCACAGCGCTGCTGGAGAAAGAGAAGGAAGTCACCAAGGCGCGGGACATGATTGCCCAAGAGCGCCGCAATCTCCCGATGGTCAAGGTGGAGAAGGAGTACCTCTTCGAGGGGCCGAACGGCACGCTGACGCTGCTCGACCTGTTCGAGGGGCGCCGCCAGCTCGTCGTGCGGCACTTCATGTACGCCCCAGGCGACAAGGAGGGATGCATCGGCTGCTCGATGCAGGCCGACAGCGTCGGCGAGCTGTCGCACATGTGGGCCCGGGACACCACCTTCGTGATGATCTCGCGGGCTCCGCTGGCCGACTTCCAGGCGTTCAAGGCCCGGATGGGCTGGGAGATGCCCTGGTACTCGTCGTTCGGCAGCGACTTCAACTACGACTACGAGGTCTCCACAGAGCAGGGCGAGTCGCCCGGCGTCAGCGCCTTCTACCGCGACGGCGACGACGTCTACTTCACCTACTCGATCTTCGACCGGGGTGGTGAGATCTTCAAGAACTTCTACAACTATCTGGACATCACCCACCTCGGCCGGCGCGAGGACGAGCTCGAGCACCCGTGGGACTGGTGGCGTCACAAGGACCGGTACGACGCGGAGAACGCGGCGGTGCCGGGCACCAACTGGTGGAACGGCACCAGGTTCCAGAAGTAGCCCCTGATTCGGGCGAAACGGCTCCGGCTTCTGGCGAATCCGTGGATTCGCCAGAAGCCGGAGCCGTAGGCCTGTCCCGGCCGTTCCGCGTCGGACCGGCCACCAACCACCGGCCGGTGCAACGTCGGGCCGGAGCAGCCATCCAGCAGCCACCCCGTCATCTGACACAGGAGGAACCATGAGTGACATGTCTGGCCGGACCACGATCGTGGTCGGGGCGAGCCGGGGCCTGGGCCACGGGGTCGCCACCGCCTTCGCCGACGCCGGTGCGCCGGTGATCGCGGTGGCCCGTACCGCGATGGACTTCCCGGTGCCGGCCAACGGCGCCGGATCGATCCAGCCGGAGATCGCCGACGCCGGTGAAGCCACCGTCCCGGCCACCCTGATCGACCAGTACGAGCCGGAGGCCGTGATCCTGGTCGCCGGGGCCACCCCGCACATGCGCCCGCTGCAGGAGCAGACCTGGGAGACGTTCTCGGTCAACTGGGAGACCGACGTGCGGATCACCTTCCACTGGCTGCGCGAGGCGCTGCTCAAGCCGCTGCGTCCCGGCAGCCGGGTGATCGTGATCAGTAGCGGTGCCGTGCTTGGCGGATCGCCGCTCAGCGGCGGCTACGCCGGCGCGAAGGCGACTCAGCGCTACATCACCGGCTACGCCCAGGACGAGGCGAAGCGGGCCGGCCTGGACATCACCTTCACCACCGTGCTGCCGAGGTTCGCGCCGATGACCGGGGTGGGCCTGCCCGCCGTACGGGCGTACGCCGCCCGCGCCGGCAAGTCGACCGAGGAGTTCGTCAACCGGATCGGGCCGCCGCTTACCCCGCAGATCGCCGGTGCCGCGATGGTGGACCTGGTCCGGGCGGACGCCGCGACGGTCGCGCCGGGCTACGAGCTCACCGGAGCCGGGCTGCAGAAACTGTCCTGATCCCGTACCGACGGTGATGCCCCGCGGGTAGCGCGCTACCCGCGGGGCATGTCGTATCACCCCGGTCGGTGTCGGCGGTCAGGAGGCCGTCAGCCAGTCGGCGAGCCGCTCACCGATCATGATCGAGGTCAGGTTGGTGTTGCAGTTGACGATCGACGGCATGACCGAGGCGTCGCCCACGTACAGGTTCTCCGTGCCGTGCACCCGCAGCCGTTCGTCGACGACCGCGTCGGCGTCGTCGGCGGTGCCCATCCGGGTGGTGCCCACCGGGTGGTAGCCGCTGTCCAGGCTGAGTCGGACGTAGTGGCCGAGGATGTCGTCGTCGGAGACCATCTCCTCGCCGAGGACGACAAACCGGTCGCCGCGGTCGACGATGCCCGGGGTCTGCATCAGCTGCCAGCAGGTGCGGACCGCGTCGACCAGGATCTTGATGTCCTGCTCGGTGGCGAGGAAGTTCAGGTCGATGTCCGGCGGTGAAGTCGGGTCGGCCGAGGCGAGCACCAGGCGTCCCCTCGACTGCGGCCGCTGGTGCACCACCATCACCCCGAAGATCGTCTTCGCCGCGGCGAGCATCTGCAGCTCGGGGAAGAGCGTCAGATCGAAGTGATTGATCATGTAGTACTGCAGGTCGTTGAACTCGTCCGAGCCCGGTGCGGTGGTGCGCACCATGGTCTGCAGGAAGGCACCCTGCGGGTCGAACGTGCCATCCTTCGGCACCATGAACGCGCCGGTGCGCGGGTGGTCGATCAGGGTGCCGCCGACCCCGGGACGGTCGAGTAGCACGTCGATGCCGAGCCGGCGCAGATCGCCGGCCGGACCGATGCCCGAGCGCATCAGGATCGCCGGCGAGTTGACCGCCCCGGCGGCCAGTACGACGTTGCGGGCGTGGATCTCCTCGGTGCCGCCGGCCGGGTTGGTGACCTCCACGCCGTGCGCCCGGGTTCCGGTGAACAGCACCCGGTTGACCTGCGCCCCGGAGTAGATGGTCAGGTTCGCCCGGCCGCGGGCCATGCCCAGGTAGCCCATCGCGGTGGAGAACCGGGTACGGGTGTCGTCGCGGTTCGACGGGATGGGACCGACCCCGGTGGCCTCGGGGTGGTTGTGGTCCTCCACGTCGGGGAAGCCGGCCTTGAGAGCGGCTTCGTGAAAGACGTGCTGCACCGGGGCCAGCTCGTCGGGCCGCCACCGGCGGATCGGGATCGGACCGCCCTGACCGTGGTACTCATTGTCGAAGTCCAGGTCGTTCTCGAGTCGCTTGTAGTACGGCAGGACCTCGTTCCAGGCCCACGCCGGATTGCCCATCGACGCCCATTCGTCGAAGTTGTTCGGCGTGCCACGCAGGGCGATGGTCGCGCCGACAGCAGACGATCCACCGGTCAGCTTCCCGCGCGGGAAGATGATGCGCCGGCGGTCGGTGATTTCGGCCTTGAAGTGCCAGTCGTACGTGGACATCGACATGGCGCTGCCGTCGAGGATCTCGTCCGGTGTCTCGGCGACTGTGGCGTAGTCCGGACCCGCCTCCAGTAGCAGTATCCTGCGCTGCGGGTCCTCGCTCAGGCGGGCGGCGAGTGCGGCTCCGGCGGACCCGGCTCCGACCACCAGATAGTCAAATTCGTTCATCAGCGGCGTCCTTCGGCAGTGTCGAGTTGGCGATCCTGGGCGTTCCTCACAGGAATGGATGCGCATCCATCACAGGACCTTCACGTCCTCCGATGAGCATCACATTTGCCAATTCGCGGTGCTTCTCCGCCGTTGCTCAGGGTGTTACTTCTCCGGTATTGCTCAGGGCGCTGTCCTTCTGGCTCGGTGCCGACGCCGACGCCGACCGTGGCGGTCGGCGTCGGCGGGCCCGGGCCAGCGAGATCATGGTGGCTTCGTGTTTGTCGCCGGCGCCCACCATCAACGAGCGCAACTGGGTCTCGAAGCACAGGTCGGCGTCGTACGGGTCGATCAGGTAGCCGCCGAGTTCGAGGGCGACCAGACCGTGCAACGCGATCCACATGGTCTGCCCGACGAGCAGCGGATCGGCCGGCCGGAACCGGCCCTGCTCGGTGGCCCGGGACACGGCGTCGACCAGCGGCTCCAAGGTGTACCGGCCGTGCTGGCGGTCACCCTCGCCGAGGGAGAACCCGCCGAGCGCCGAACTGCCGAACATGACCAGGTAGAGCTGCGGGTGGTCGAGGGCGTTGGCGCGGTACGCGTACCCGAGCGCCATCACGTCGGCCACGGCGTCGTTGGTGGCTCGGACGGTCGCCATCCGCCGGTGCAGCCGGGCGAAGCCCTCGTGCACCATCGCCCGGACCAGGTTGTCCATCCCGCCGTAGTAGGTGTAGACGACGGTGGTCGACGTGCCGACCTCGGCGGCCAGCCGGCGGGTGGTCAGCGCGGCCGTGCCGCCTTCGGCCAGCAGCCGCGCGGCTGCTTCGAGCAGGGCGGCGGCCAGCTGCGGATCGACCCGGCGCGGACTCACATTGACATGTTCTCACGTCCGGCGTACCGTCAAGACATAACATTGTTACGTAACCTTGAAACGTAACGCTGGTGCGTAACGATGCCGTCCAGGTCGTGTACGGCCGGTGGAGGCCCCCGATGAGCGTCGTCACCCACTCACCCCTGACTCCCGCGACCGTCCGCCGGGACAACCGGCGTCCCGTCGCTCACGAGACGACCGGCACCGACCTGGTCGTCAGCGGTCGGTTGCCCGCCGAACTCGATGGCTGCCTGGTCCGGATCGGCCCCAACCCGACCCGGCCCGACCCTCGGGCACACCCGCTGGTCGGCGACGGCATGGTGCACGGCGTGCGACTGCGGCACGGCCGGGCGCTGTGGTACCGCAACCGGTGGGTACGCAGCGACAGCGTCGCCCGTACCCGCGGTGAACTCCCCATCCCCGGCCCCCGGCACGGGCTGAGCGACAACGCCAACGCCAACGTGATTCGGCACGCCGGCCGTACCCTCGCGCTCGGCGAAGCCGGCGTCCTGCCGATCGAGCTCGACGGCGAGCTCGACTCGGTGGCCCGGATGGACTTCGACGCGACCCTGCCGCACGGCTTCACCGCGCACGCCGAGACCGACCCGGTCACCGGGGAGCTGTTCGCCGTCGCCTACTACCACGACCTGCCCTATGTCGAACACCTGGTCGTCGGCGTGGACGGCCGGGTGCGGCACAGCACCCGGATCGAGGTGGCCGGCACTCCGCTGATGCACTCGGTGGCCCTGACCGACCGGCACACCGTGCTGTTCGACCTGCCGGTCGCCTTCGACCCGGCTCTGGCCCACGCCGGATCCCGCTTCCCGTACGCCTGGTCCACTGGTCGGCCGGCCCGGATCGGCCTGCTGCCCCGAGCCGCCGCTGGGCCGGTCGTGCGCTGGTTCGAGGTCGATCCGTGCTACGTCTTTCACCCGGTGAACGCTTTCGAGACCGCCGACCGGTGCGTGATCGACGTCGTACGGCACGAGCGGGTCTTCGACCGGGACCGCCGGACACCCGGTGAGTGCGCCCCGACGCTGTGGCGCTGGACCCTCGACCTGACCGGCGGGTCCGTCGCGGCCGAACAGCTCGACGACATTCCGCAGGAGTTCCCGCGCATCGACGACCGGCGCAAGACGACCCCCTACCGGTACGCGTACACGGTGGCCATGCAGGACGGTACCGGCACGCTGGGCGGCTCGGCGCTGCTGCGGCACGATCTGGACCGCCGGGACGTGGCGGTGCACGACTTCGGGCCGTACCGGGAGGCGGGAGAGGCCGTATTCGTGCCGCGTGGCCCGGTCGGC
>NZ_JBHMIQ010000020.1:0-116812 GCF_048060315.1 Micromonospora sp. LOL_013 | reverse complement strand
TTCGGTCGCAGACGATTCCCGTCGCAACGCGCCTGCGCCTCGACCGCACGGTAATCCCACGCCCATCGTCCACCGGTAACGCCGACGGCTGGCTAGGCCCATCGGGTCGGCGTGGGTGGCGCCGAAGAACGGCTCGGCGGCGGGGGAGCGCCAGTCGAGCAGCAGTTGGCGGCCGGCGTCGTCGGTCAGCCCCTGCCGTCCGACGTACACCGGGTCTGAACGGTCGTCGGTGCCGCCACCGGCGTCGGGGACCATCCGGCCGAGGCACAGGTCGAGGCCGAACCGGCGCAGCGCCCCCAGCCGTACGGTGAGCCGGCGGACCTCCTGGTCGCGGTCCACCGCCCGCCGGCCCCCGCCGGCCGGTGCCTTACGGGCCGCGTCTAGCCGCTCCGAAAGGTCGGTGGCCAGTTGGTCGAGGCGGTGCGCGACGGCCGAGAAATGCCGCTCGTCGTCGGCGATCAGTTTCGGGTCGGCCTTGGCGTGCAGCCGGTCGGGGAGATCGAAAGCGCTGGTGGTCAGCGGGCGCACCTCGATCAGCTCCATTCTCGGGTCGGCGGAAGAAACGCAGCGTCCAGCGGCCGGTAAATGCCGGAGAACTGGCGTAGGAACGCGATTGTGCGCGACGACCCGGGTCTTGCCGCAAGACCCCCTGTGCGCTATATGTTTATAGTGGCGGGAGACGAGGGCACCGGTCACTGTCCTGCCGCCGAGGGAACCCACATGGTTGTCCCAGGGCCGATGTGACGACAGTGACGGTTCCCTCGAGCTGATCCCGTCGCTGGCCGGCAGCGACGGTCGAACGGTTCATGGTCGGGGACGACCGCCGTCACGGTTTCGATGTCGTCCTGGTCAGGTTCGGGCCGGCGACCAGGCAGGAGATACCGCCCAGCACGGCCACCCCGGCCAGCAGCAGCATCGCCGCGCGGGCCGCCCCGACGGTGACGACCTCGCCGATCTGACTGTGCAGCAGGGTGCCGACGGCTGCGGCACCCAGCATCGAACCGATCTGCAACGAGGTGATCAGCACCCCGGACGCGGCGCCGGCCTGCTGCTGTTCGACGTCGGACAACGCGACCACCGCCAGCGGGGTGAACAGGAACGCGTTGCCGACACCGATGACGCACATCGGGGCGACGAACGCCGTCCACGTCGCACCGTCGCGCATCTCGATCGCCGCCCACGCCATGCCGGCGACAGTGGCCGCCGCCCCGACCAGCAGCAGGTAGCGGCCCTGGACCCGGTCGGCGAGTTTGCCGGCCACCGGGTCGAGCAGGGTGGAGAACAGTGACGCCGGCACGATCATCAGCCCGGCGGCCCACGCGTCGAGGCCGAGCACCTGCTGGAAGTACAGCGACAGCACCAGCACCAGGCCGATGACGGTGCCGGAGGTGGTCAGCGAGAAGCCGTTCATCAGCGGGAAGTTGCGCCGCCGGAACAGCGCGAACGGCACCAGCGGCTCCCGGTCCTGACGGCGGCGCTGCTGCGTGAGGAAGGCCGCCACGAACAGCCCGGACCCGCCGAGCGTCGCCCAGATGCCGGCGTTCCAGCCGTACCGTTCGCCCTGGCTGATGCCGAACGCCAGGCAGAACAACGCCGCTGAGGCCAGCACCACACCGGGCACGTCGAGCCGGCGGCGGACGCGTTGCGCGACCTCGGGTAGCACCAGCCGGCCGACTACGAGCATCAGCAACCCGAGCGGTAGGTTCAGCCAGAAGATCCACCGCCAGTCGAGGGTGCTGACCAGCACCCCGCCGGCGGCCGGTCCGCTGATCGCGGCGATTCCGCCGACCGCCCCCCGGATGCCGAACGCTGTGCCCCGGCGGTCCGGGGGAAACGCCTCCATCAGCAGGGCGAGGGTCTGCGGGGTGAGCAGCGCCGCGCCGAGGCCCTGGACCGCGCGGGCGGCGATCAGCTGGCCGGGCCCCTGCGCCAGGCCCGCCGCGACACTGGCGACGGTGAAGACGGCGACCCCGAGCAGGAAGATCCGCCGCCGACCGTGGAGGTCACCGAGCCGGCCGGCGGTGATCAGGGCCATCGCCAGCAGGAAGATGTAGGCGCTCAGCGACCACACCACCTGGTCGGCGGACGCGTCGAGATCGGCCATGATGCTCGGCACCGCGACGGCGAGCACCGCCACGTCGAGCTGGGTGAGGAAGTACGCCAGCGACAGGACGGCCAGCACCGCCCACGGGTTGCCGCGCAGTTTCGCCAGCAGCTTCGGCTCGCTCACGGTCGTCATTCGCTCGGTTCCAGCCAGATCATCGGCGGGATCTTGTTGGTGCGGTCCACCCGGCGCAGCCGCGGCACCTGCTCGACAGCGACCGCTGTGGGATGGTGCTGGACGATGACGCCCAGGTCGTAGAACTGGTGCAGCAGCCGGGTGCGTACCGCCGCCGGGTCGGCGTCTCCGGTGTAGTGCACGGTCACCGCGCTGACCGAGTGGCGCTCGCCGGCGGCCCGCCGCCGCAGCAGCAGCTGTGCGTCGCGTACTCCTGGTGCGGCGCGGACGATGTCCAGCACCGTACCGATGCCGACCAGCGCGCCGTGCAGCTTGATCGCGTCGTCGGCGCGGCCCAGCACCCGCAGCGCGTCCGGTCGGCCGCAGCCGCAGGCCGCCGCAGCGACCCGGTCGCCGAGCCGGTACCGCACAGTCGGCACCGTCCAGCCGTCACCAACTCTGGACAGCAGGGCGCCGGCGTCGTCGAGCTCGAGCACCTGGTCGGGCATCAGGTGCAGCACCGAGGGGTCGCAGGCCGGGGTGTTCGTGGCGATGACGTACGTTTCGACCGAGCCGTAGTTGCCCCAGAGCTGGACCTGCGGGAACGCCTTCCGCACGATGGTCGCCTTCTCCTCGGTCCACGGCTCGGCCATCCAGATGATCTTCTCGATCGGGGTGGCCGCGCCCGCGTCGAGTACGCCCCGGGCCAGGTCGGCCAGGGCCGTCGGGGTGCCGGCTACCGCGTTGCCGCCGAGCCGACGCAGGGTCGGCAGCCAGCCGTCGACCTCCTCCGGGGTGATCGGACCGAACGGTGCCACGTCGGCGCCGCAGCGTCCGGCCAGCTCCTGCATGTAGTAGTGCGACGCCCATAGCCGGCCGGGGGTGAACAGGTTGAGCAGGAGGTCACCGCCGACCAGCGGTCGCCACTGCCGCAGCAGCCGGTCGAGGGCCTGGTGGTACGCCACATAGGTGAGCTTGGGCTGCCCGGTGGTGCCGCCGCTGGACAGCAGCAGCGCACCGGTCCGTCGGGTCACCGCGTGCGAGACGGCGAAGATTTCGTCCGGTCCGGTGACCGGCAGGTCTGCGAGTCCGGCGGCGGTGTCCGGCACGGCCGGGGCACCGGCGGCGGCGTTGCGTCGGGCCTGGTCGCGCAGCGCGTCCCAGGGCACCGCGCCGATCACCCCGGCCGCCGGCGCGACTGGTCGTCACCGGCGGCGTGCCAACGGGCGAATCCGGCGAGGTATGCCTCGAACCGGGCCCGCACGATCGCCCGGGCGGCGGCGTCCTGCTCGGGAATGCCGTTGAACGCGACCGCGCCGTCGAGTTCGATCTCCGATACCCAGTGCCGCTCGCCGTCGAAGAGGAAGTCCAGCGTGAAGTACGGCGTGGGCAGCCGTTCGGCGACGTAGGCGACGGTGTCGGCGAGCTCCGGCGGCAGAGCGGAGTAGCCGCGTTCGTGTCGGCCGCCGCTGGCCTTGGTGACGGCCAGGCAGTAGCCGTCCTTGTAGCCGTACAGCACGGTGTGTGCCTGCCCGTCGACGACGTACACCCGCTGTTCGCGTACCACCTTGAGGTAGGGCTGGGCGACCAGCGCGGTGTCCGAGCCACCGGCGAGTCCGATAAGACCTTTCAGGTCGTTCATGTTGTGCACCACCGAGATGCCCAGGCCCATACCCCAGTAGGCGGGTTTGACGATCAACGGGAACGGCAGCGCGGCGAGCGCGGCGTCGCTGCGGCCGACCATCGCCTCCCGACCACTGCCCACCCGGATCGTCGGCAGCAGCGGGATCGGACTGCCAGCCAGGTGCACCACGCTGGCCAGCTTGTCCTCGCCGATGTAGGACAGTGCTGGTGGGATCGGCAGGTAGAAGCCGAGCCGGTCCAGGATGGTGAACAGGAACACCTGGTTGCACACGTCCTGGGTCTGGTGCGGCAGGGAGTAAAGCGAGGTGACGAAGATGGTGTCGGCCGGGGTGACCGGCGCACCGTTGAGCCAGACTCTGGGCTGGCCCGGGTCGGTCGCGTCGACCGCGACCTCCTCGGGCTTGTTCACCGTGAACTCAAGGCCCAGGTCGGCGGCGATTTCCTGGTACGGCCCCCAGACCGCGTCCTGCTCGGCCTGCCGTAGCCAGGCGGTGCCCCGGTCGGGGTAGATCCAGCTGAGGCGCCGCGCCGTACTGGGCGCGGCCGTGCGATCGGTCAATGCCCTCTCCCTTGCGGTGTGGTGCGGGTCCTCGGCCGGTGGGTCCGCGTCGGCTGGGTCCCGGGCGGATGGCTCAGGTGGCCACCGGGTGGTCGACGAAGGTCGACACGAGGTCCGCGAACCGGTCAGGTTCCTCGACGAACGGCAGATGGCCGCTGCCGGTGAACACCTCCAGCCGGGACGCCGGTATCGCCGAGCGCAGCCACTCGCCGACGTCGCCGGGGTAGACCTGGCTGTGCGCTCCGTGGACGAGCAGGGTCGGTACGCTGATCCGGCGCAGTCGCTCGCGCCAGTCCACGGCGAGCGCCTCGGCGAGCAGCGCCCGTACGGCGTCCGGGTCGCACCGGCGGGTCTGGTCGATGAGGCCGGCCAGCGTCGCCGGGTCGGGCTCGGTGCCGGCGGCGAACGAGCCGCGGATCAGCCCGGCGGCGAAGACGGGGTAGTCGCCGGTCACGCTGGCCAGGACGGCGTCGGCCCCGGCGGCGTCGAGGTTGCCGAAGGCCGCGTACGGCCAGTCGTCGTCACGCAGCAGCCGTGGGGTCTGCTCGACCGACACCAGGGCCCGGATCCGCGCAACCCCGAACTGCTCCAGGTAGCCGTAGGCCACGGTCGCGCCGAGCGACCAGCCCAGCAGGGTGACGTCGGTCAGGTCGAGCTTCTCGATGGTGGTGTGCAGGTCCTCGGCGGCGCGGGTGAGGTTGGCCGGTCGGTCGGCGGTGGCGTTGTCGCCGTGTCCGGGCAGTTCGACGACGACCACCCGGTGCCGGGTGGCGAGCCGGGCCACCGCCTCGGCGAAGAACCCGGCAGTGGCGGCCAGCCCGGGCACCATGACCAGGGTCGGTCCGTGTCCGCGCGTGACCAGGGCCGGTCCGTGGCCGCGGTCCGGGTGCCGGGTCATCGGCTGCCCCCCGCCAGCCCGAGCCGGGTGCGGAGCAACGGTTTGTCGATCTTGCCGACCGGGGTACGGGGCATCGCGGCGACGAGGTGCACCGATCCGGTCAGCCCGTGCCGGGCGAGCAGTTCCTCGACGGCCTTGACGGCCTCGTCGTCGGAGTGCCCGTCTGCCGGGGCGACGGCCACGGCGACCGCGTCGCGGTAGTCGCCGGGGTGCACGGCCAGACTGACGGCCTGTGCCACTGCCTCGGCCGTGGCGAGTTGCTCGTCGAGCACCGGTGCCAGCATCGGCCCGTCCCGGGTGGCCAGCGTCTCGGACACCCGGCCCAGGATTCGGTAGCCGCCCCGTGGGGTGCGTTCGGCAACGTCCCCGGTCCAGAACTCGGGCCGGCGGAAGGTACGGGCGTTGGCTTGCGGCGCGTTGACGTACCCCTCGCTGGTGCAGTCCGAGTAGAGGACCAGCTCCCCGACGTCGGGGTGGCCGGGCATGAAGGGTTCCAGCCGGGTGCCGACCCCACGGACCGGGACCATGGCGGTGCCGGTCTGCGGTACGTCGTCCATGTTGCCCAGCGCCAGGCCGAACTCGGTCGAGCCGTAGATCTGCCGGATGTGTACGCCGAGCACGTCGGCGGCGTCCCGGACGATCGTCGGGCTGAGATAGGCACCACCGCACAGCGGGCGGCGCAGCGCCGGCAGCGGGAACCGGCCCTGGCGCCGGGCGGCGGCGACCAGGTCGGCGTAGTGCTGCGGCAGGGCGCTGGTCACGGTCGCCTGGTGGGCGGCTAGTTGGGTCAGCAGCGTGCCGGTCGGCGTGTGCGGGTCGGCGAGCACCAGTTGCGCGCCGGACAGCAGTGCCGCGAACACGTGCAGGTCGGTGGCGTGTGCCACGTCGAGGGTGTGACGGCAGAAGAAGACGTCGTCGGGACGGATCCCGGTGTCGGCCAGCCAGCGGCGCCGTTCGGCGACGAAGCGGTCCTGCCGCCAGGCCATCATCTTCGGAAAGCCGGTCGAACCGGAGGTCCACAGTAGCCGGAAGATGGCGGTGGCCGCCGAGGCGGTGGAGTCCGCGGTGGGCTGCGCGGTGGGCTCTGGCCGGGGCGTCGGGGCGGTCAGCGTGTCGAGGTCGACAGTGGCCGGGCCGTCGGCGGGGATCCGGCGGTGCCCGTCGGTGACCAGCAGGGCGGGGCGTGCCCGGTCGAGAGCGGTCCGCACCCCGGCGTCGTCGAAGTTCGCCATCAGCGGTACGTAGCGGGCACCGAGCCGGGCCACCGCCAGGATCAGGCAGACGTACCCGATGCTGTTGCGCAGCACCACGGCGACGGTGTCGCCAGCAGCGACGCCGTGCGCGGGGAGGCCGGCGGCGACCCGGTCGGTCGTCTCGACGAGTTCGCGGTACGTCACAAACGCACCGCCGGTGGTGCGTACCGCCACGGCCTCGGGTCGACGGCTGGCCACCTCGCGGACGGCCTGGTAGAGCCCGGCAGCGGTCACGACGCCAGCCACCCGGCGTAGGTGGCGAATCGCCAGTCCTTGGTCAGACAGTCCACGGTGTCGAAGCCGGCGGCGCGGAGCCAGCCGAGTTGAGTTTCGACGTCGATGCAGATGTCGTGCTTCATCCGTTCGCGGCCGGCCGCCCATTCGTCGGCAGGCGTTCCGGCGGTGTGTACGTGGTCTTCGTGCTGCCGGTCGTACATCTGCTCCAGTCGCGGTGTGGGCGCGAGGACCTGCTCGACGTTGACGAAGATCCCACCCGGCCGCAAAATGCCGGGTAGGCGACCGAACAGCGTTTGTTTTTCGTGATGCTCGAGGTGGTGGATAGCTAGGCCGGAAACAACTGCGTCGTATGGTCCTGTCGGCAGCGGATCCATCAGTCCCTGAACGGAAAAACTGACTTGATGAGCACTGTTGAACCGTTGTTTTGCCTGTGCGAGCATCCGCTCGGAATGGTCTACGAGAGTGATCGTTGCTTCGGGGATGCGGGCGATCAGCGCTGCGCTGAGCAGCCCGGTCCCTGCGCCCAGATCCAGGATCCGTGCGTGGCCCGGCACCGACATCTGTACCGCGCTGGACGCGCTGTCGTACAACAGGTCGAACGACGGGATGAGTTGACGCCGCAGTGCATCGTAGGTAGTGGGATTCCACAGCTCGAAGGTCACGATAATCCCCCCGTGGGTCACCGGTCGACGTTTTTGTGGCACTGGCATCGGATGCTGGATATACGGTGTTCTGCTGAGCCGACACATTGTCGGATGGTGATTCCTGTGGTGCGCGTATCTGCTTGCCGGCATGCGCTATTCAGAAAGTATCAAGGAGTGGCGGAGCAATGAAGAGATCGGTCAATATCAAAGTGTGATGCTGGTCACATTGTCGATCGTGTTGTCCGTTTTTGACGAACTGTCGATCGTGTCAGTAATCTGCGTTTGTCAGGCTCTTTGGGCCACGATCAGGTCCCGGACGATCGCCTGGTCGACCCGATGGGCGAAGCCGCCGTACCCCGGACCGTCGGCCACTTCCAGGCCCGCCTTGACCAGCAGCGCGGCCAGATCGTCGCGGGCGGCGACCAGGGTGTTCCAGGAGATACCGAGCGCCCCGCCGGGGCGCAGCAGGGCCACCCACTCCGGCAACGCCTCAGCCAGCAGACCCAACGGATCGCGGGTCAACCGGCCCGCTTGACCGCGGGTGCCGTGCTGCACCCCGTACGGCGCGTCGGTGACGATCGCGTCGAAGCTGCCGGCCCGGAACACCTGCCGGCTGCGGCGGGTGTCCGCGTGCACCATCGTCAGGTCGACGATTCGCCCGGCCCGGTGGTCGTCCTTGCTGGCCGCCAGGGTGACCGCCAGCCGTCGGCCCAGTACGGCCCGGTTGCGCCGCACCGGGGTGATCTCGGCCGAGTGCTTGAGCCGCTTGTGCTTCAACCAGGTACGGATGAAGTTGGCGTACACCTCGAAGTCCTTGCCGTCGATCTCCACCCCGGCGGCGTGCCAGCCGTACATCATCGCCTGGTTGAGCGTGGTGCCCCGGCCGCACATCGGATCGAGGACCCGCAGCGGCGGCGAGTCCGGGCCGAGCGGCCCGGCCGCCGCTCCGACGGTAACGGCGGTCCCGCTGGTCCCGCTGGTCCCGCCGGTCCCAGCGGCACCGGCCCGGTCGGTCGTGGCCAGCGCGGTCACGTTCAACAGCAGTCTGGTGAACTGCTCATTGGTCTTGCCGGCGTACTTCGGGATGGTGATCAGGTCGCTGTCGAAGCGGTCCCGGCCGGTCACCTCCAGTGGCCGCAGCAGGTCGCCGTCGCGGGCGAAGAACGCGTACCGGGCGGACAGGTTGGCCAGCACGGACAGGTCCCGGTCGGTCAGATCGACACCGGTGAAGGTGACGTACGGCAGCCCGCCGATCGTGGTGATCGTGATGTCGGCGAGCCGGCCGTCGAGAGCTCTGTCGCCGAAGACGGTCAGCTCAGCGGCGGCCAGCCCGACCGCCGACTCGGCGTACACCCGGTTCGCCGACGGGTGGATCAGCAGGGCGTACGCGGTCATCGGCGGTCCATTCGGTCAGGCGGGTGCGGGTGGGACCCACGAGTGTTACCACACCGGCGGCCTGCGTAAGGTCACCGGCATGGCACGGCAGCGGGGGCGGCGTCTGCCGCTGGCGGACCGCCCGCTCACTGAACCGCATTTGGCGCGGCTGCCGGCCGATCACCCGCACCGGGCGGCGGTGCTGGCCGCACACGCGGCAGCGCTCGACGCCGGCGAGGCCGGTTACCTGGATCCGGGCACCGGGCTGTTCGTGCTGACCGCGGCGTTCCTGGCCCACCGGGGCACCTGCTGTGGCCAGGGTTGCCGGCACTGCCCGTATCTGGGGTGATTCCGGGGAATTCCTACGCGGCGCGGTCGGTGCGGGTGGCGGGCTTTCGCGGCGGCGGCGGAACCCGTACGGTGTGCGACGAACAATCCGCCTTTTTCGGCCGGCCTGACCGTGGGAGGTCACTGTGGGCGTTCGGTTGCGCCTGTCCGGCGCCGGGCTGATCCTGCTGCTGTTCGCCGCCGGCTGCTCCGACCGGGCGGTGGCCACCGAGAACCCCGCCCCGGACGATCCGGCCCAGGCCAGTCCGTCGCCGAGCCCGGTCGAGCCGTACCCGGAGGTGCCCCGTCCGCCGGCCGCCGAGTCCGGTGGGGCATGCCGGGTGTTCGACTTCGACGTGGTCGAGCAGACCGTCGGGTTCCGGTTCGAGGTGGCGGCGGCCAACAAGCACGACAAGACGCAGTCGTGTGTGCTGCGGCCGGCCGAGGAGCCACTGCCCGACCTGATGGTCTCCATCTCGGACACCAAGGCGAGCGCGTCGGTCTTCGCCGACGACGTCGCCCCGGTCGGTGCCAAGGAGATCAAGGATCTCGGCAAGGCCGCCTACTGGATTCCGGTCAAGCCGGACCCCGACACTGGGTACGGGGCGGCGCTGGAGGTCAACTGGATCACCGGGGACCCGAAACTGATCAGCCTGCGCTGGACGTTCGCCCCCGGTGACGACGAACTGTCCGCCGTGGAGCTGGCGCCCAAGATGGTCGAGCTGGCCCGGGTGGTGCACGACAACCGCAAGAAGTGACCGGCCGGCCCTGCCGGGGCACCGCCGGCCGGGTCGCGCCCAGGGCGGTCGCGCCGACCGGCGGAGCGCCGGTGACTCAGGCGGCCGCGCCGGCCAGCGACCGTCCGTGGTCGGCGGCCGCGACGAACACCCGGGACGCGACCTCGCGCGGCAGGTGGATCTTGTCGCCGGACCGGTCGATGGTCACCCCGTCGCGTTCCTGCGCGACGGTGACCGTCGCCCCCGGGTCCACCCCGGCGGCGTGCAACTGGCGGAGCACGTCGGCGTTGGTCTGCACGCTCTCGCAGATCCGACGGACCACGACCGTGCCGGTCAGGCCGGGGAACGCCAGGTTGCGCTCGGTGTCCGGGCTGATGTCCGGATTCGCCAGCTCCGCCGGTCCGTCACCCAGCGCTTCCAGGCCGGGGATCGGGTTGCCGTACGGCGACCGGGTCGGCCGGTTGAGCAGGTCGTAGACCTTCTTCTCGACCGCGTCGCTCATCACGTGCTCCCAACGGCAGGCCTCCTCGTGGGCCTCCTCGTAGGGCATGCCGATGACGTTGACCAGCAGCAGCTCGGCGAGCCGGTGCTTGCGCATCACCGAGACCGCTTGGGCCCGGCCCAGCTCGGTGAGTCGTAAGTTTCGGTCGTCCTCGATGGTGAGCAGCCCGTCGCGCTCCATCCGGGCGACCGTCTGGCTGACGGTGGGGCCGCTCTGGTGCAGCCGCTCGGCGATCCTGGCACGCAGCGGTGGCACCGACTCTTCCTCGAGCTCAAGTATGGTGCGCAAATACATCTCTGTGGTATCGACAAGATCATTCACGGTCAGCTGCCCTCCAGTGTTCAATCCTACCTTGCAGCACCGATAACCAGCCGGAACGGACGATCGGCAAGGGACAGGCGTAGCCCCGCATGGTGTTGACTGGGGTGGTGTTCGATACCGCAGACCCTACCGTCGCCGTCACCGGGCTCGCCGCCGCGCTGGCCGGTGGGCGACCGCCGACCCTGCTGGACGTGCGCTGGCGGCTCGTCGGCCCGCCGGGCCGCGACGACTACGTCGCAGCCCACCTGCCCGGCGCGGTCTTCGTCGACCTGGACGCCGACCTGTGCGGCACACCGGGCGCCGGCGGCCGGCACCCGCTGCCCGACCCGGCACCGCTGCAGCGGACGTTGCGCCGGGCCGGGGTGCGCACCGGGTGGCCGGTCGTCGTCTACGACGGTGGCGACGGTCTCGCCGCCGCCCGCGCCTGGTGGACGCTGCGCTGGGCCGGGCACCGGCCGACCTGGGTGCTCGACGGCGGCTACCCCGCCTGGCTGGCAGCCGGCCGACCGGTTACCGCCGACGTGCCGGCACCGCCGCCCGGTAACGTGACCGTACGCCCGGGAGGTATGCCGGTGCTCGACGCCGCCGCCGCCGGCCGGCTACCCCGGCAGGGTGGGCTGCTGATCGACGTCCGCGCCGACGCCCGGTACCGGGGCGAGCATGAGCCGGTCGACCCGGTGGCCGGGCACATCCCCGGCGCGGTCAACCTGCCGACCACGCTGCACCTCGACGACGCCGGGCTGCTGCGTGACGCCGGGACGCTGCGGGACCGGTTCACCGGTGCCGGACTGCGCCCGCAGGCCCCGGTCGGGGCGTACTGCGGGTCGGGGGTGACCGCCGCGCACACGGTGCTCGCCCTGCACCGCGTCGGCCGCACCGACGCGGCACTGTATCCCGGATCGTGGAGCGAGTGGATCACCGACCCGGCCCGACCGGTCGCCACCGGCGCGGACCCCGGCTGACCCGGTCTGCTGCCGGCCGGGCTGACCCGGGGTTCGCTGCCTGCCGGGCTGACTGACCGGGCCGGGCGGCCGGGCACGCGGGCACGGGGTCGGCAGGTGCGTGCGACGATGGCCAGATGTCGGACGGGACGAGGCAGATGTCGGACGGGACGGACCAGGCACGGGCGGCGGGCGGTACCGACGCGACGCTGGTGGTCTGGGACGAGCGCCTGCTGGCGTACGACCTCGGTGACCATCCGCTGGACCCGGTACGGGTCGAGCTGACGATCGCGTTGGCCCGCGAGTACGGCCTGCTGGACCGCCCCGGGGTGCGGCTGGGCGCCCCGGAGCCGGCCGACGACGTGGCGCTCACCCGGGTGCACCGGGCTGCCTACCTCGACGCCGTCCGGGTCGCGCACGACGACCCGTTCTTCTCCGGGTACGGCCTCGGCACCCCCGACAATCCGACGTTTGCCGGGATGCACGACGCCAGCGCGCTGGTCGCCGGTGCCACGATGGCTGCCGCCGAGGCGGTCTGGCGCGGCGACGTACGGCGGGCGGTCAATGTCTCGGGCGGGCTGCACCACGCGATGCCCGGCCGGGCCGCCGGGTTCTGCGTCTACAACGACCCGGCAGTGGCGATCGCCCGGCTGCTGGACCTCGGCGCCGAACGCATCGCGTACGTTGATATCGACGTGCATCACGGCGACGGGGTGCAGGAGATCTTCTACGACGACCCGCGGGTGCTCACCGTCAGCCTGCACGAAACGCCGCTGGCGCTGTTCCCCGGCACCGGATTCCCCGACGAGGTGGGCGGCCCCGGCGCGCAGGGCAGTGCGGTGAACGTCGCGCTGCCGTCCGGCACCGCCGACCGGGGCTGGCTGCGCGCGTTCCACGCCGTGGTGCCGTCGCTGCTGCGGGCCTTCCGGCCGCAGCTGCTCGTCACCCAGTGCGGGGCGGACGCGCACCGGCTCGACCCGCTGGCCGACCTGGGGCTCAGCGTCGACGGTCAGCGGGCCGCGTACCTGGCGCTGCGGGCCCTCGCCGATGAGCACTGCGGCGGCCGCTGGGTCGCCACCGGTGGCGGCGGGTACGCGCTGGTCGAGGTGGTGCCCCGGGCCTGGACCCATCTGCTGGCGATCGCCACCGGCGCGCCGATCGACCTGGCCACGCTGACCCCACCCCGGTGGCGGGAGCTGGCCGCCGCCCGCTGCCCCGGCCGACAGGTCCCGCTGCGGATGACCGACGAGGCCGACCTGAACTTCCAGCCGTGGCAGCCGGCCGGTGACCCGGACCCGATCGACCGGGCGATCATGGCGACCCGCCGGGCCGTCTTCCCCCTGCACGGACTCGATCCGCACGACCCCCGGGACTGACCATGGACCGATCGGCTGACGTGCTGCTGCGCGACGGCACCACCGTCCACCTGCGGCAAATCCGCCCGGACGACGCCGACGCGATCGTCGCGATGCACGCCCGGTTCTCCGACCGCACCCGCTACCTGCGGTACTTCTCCCCGTACCCGCGGATCCCCGACCGCGACCTGGCGCGCTTCGTCAACGTCGACCACCACGACCGGGAGGCGTTCGTGGTGGTCTCCGGTGACCGGATCTTCGCGGTCGGCCGCTACGACCGGATGGGTCCGGGCTCAGCCGAAGCCGAGGTCGCCTTCGTCGTCGAGGACACCCACCAGGGCCGGGGCGTCGGTTCGGTGCTGTTGGAGCATCTCGCCGCCGCCGCCCGATCCGAGGGCGTCACCTCGTTCGTCGCCGAGGTGCTGCCGGTCAACGCGCCGATGCTGCGGGTCTTCGCCGACGCCGGCTTCCAGGTCCGCCGCCGGTACGCCGACGGCGTGGTCCACCTGAGCTTTCCGATCGCCCCGACGGAGGCGTCCCTGCAGGTGCAGTGGAGCCGGGAACACAGCGCCGAGGCCCGGTCGATCGCCCGGCTGCTGACCCCGCGGGGAGTCGCCGTCTACGGCGCCAGCGCCACCGGCCAGGGGGTCGGCGCGGCCGTCCTCGGCCATCTGCGCGACGGCGGGTTCACCGGGGACGTGGTCCCGGTACATCCGGCGGTGGACCGCATCGGCGGGCTGCCCGCTCACCGTCGGGCGGCCGACGCCGGCAACCCGGTCGACCTGGCGGTCGTCGCGGTGGCGCCGGACGCGGTGCCGGCCGTGGTCGCCGACGCCGCCGCCGCCGGCGCCCACGGCGTCGTGGTCATCTCGGCCGGCTTCGCCGAGTCCGGCCCGGCCGGCGCCGCCGCCCAGCGGGAACTGATCCGTACGGCGCACGTGGCCGGGCTGCGGGTGGTCGGACCGAACTGTCTCGGCGTGGCCAACACCGACCCTCGGATCCGGCTCAACGCGACGCTGGCGCCGCAGCTTCCGCCGGCCGGCCGGGTCGGCTTTTTCAGCCAGTCCGGTGCGCTCGGCGTGGCGTTGCTCGCCGAGGCGGACCGGCGTGGGCTCGGGTTGTCGACGTTCGTGTCGGCCGGCAACCGGGCCGACGTCTCCGGCAACGACCTGCTGCAGTACTGGCAGGACGACCCCGGCACCGACGTGATCCTGCTGTACCTGGAGACGTTCGGCAATCCCCGCAAGTTTGCCCGGCTGACCCGCCGGATCGGGCGCACCAAGCCGGTGGTGGCGTTGGCCCCCGGCGCCGGCCCGGTGGCACCCGTCGAGCTGGGCCCGGACGCCGCCGCGGTGACCCGGCTGTTCGCCCGGTCTGGGGTGATCCGGGTCGACACGGTCGCGGAGATGTTCGACGTCGGTACCCTGCTGGCCAATCAGCCGCTGCCGGTGGGCCGGCGGGTGGCCGTGGTCGGCAACTCGTCGGCGTTGACCATGCTGGCTGCGGCGGCCTGCCGGGCGCAGCGGCTCACCGTGGCGGCCGACTACCCACGTACCGTTGCGCCCGAAGCCGGCGCGCACGAGTTCGCCGACGCGCTCGCCGACGCTGCCGTCGATGCCGCCGTGGACGCCCTGGTGGTGGTGTTCGCGCCGCCGTTGCCCAACCAGTTGGCGGACGAGGACGCCGACTTCACCTCGGCGTTGGCCAGCGTCGCACTCGCCGGTGACAAGCCGACGGTCGCGACGCTGCTGGTCGGCCAGCCGCCGGCCGGAGTGCCGACCTACCCGTCGGTGGAGGAGTCGGTCCGGGCGCTGGCCCGGGTCGCCGACTACGCCGACTGGCTGCGCGAGCCGCCCGGTACGGTGCCGGACCTGGCCGGGATCGACCCGGCTGTGGCCGGTGCCGCGCTGACCGTCGACCCGGCCGACCCGGTCGGGCTGCTCGCCGGGTACGGCATCGAGGTGGTCGACTCGATCCCGGCCGCCTCGGTCGACCAGGCGGTGGCCGCCGCGCTGCGGCTGGGCCTGCCGGTCGTGCTCAAGGCCGCCGCGGACGGACTGCGACACCGGTTGGACCTCGGCGCGGTACGGCTCGATCTGGCCAACGTGGACGCGGTGGAACGGGCGTACCGTGACGTCGCGGCCCAGTTCGGCGCGCAGGTGCTGATCCAACGGATGGTGCCACCCGGCGTTGCCTGCGTGGTCGAGTCGACCACCGACCCCACCTTCGGCCCGGTGGTCGGTTTCGGGCTGGGCGGCGTAGCGACCGATCTGCTGGGTGACCGGGCCTGGCGGGCCGCGCCGCTGACCGACCGGGACGCGGCCGGGCTGGTCGACGAACCTCGGGCGGCACCGCTGCTGTCCGGCTATCGGGGAGCCGGCCCAGTGGACCGGGCCGCCCTGGTCGATCTGCTGCTACGGGTGGGGCGGCTCGCCGACGAACAGCCGCAGGTTCACCGGTTACGGCTCAACCCGGTGCTGGCCCGGCCGGACGGGCTGGCGGTGCTGCACGCCAGCGTCGTGGCCGGTCCGCCGGACGCCCGCCCGGACACCGGCCCGCGCCGGCTGTGACCGCACCAGACGGCCGCGCCGGCGGTGACCGTCTTGACGTCGCGCGGCCGGTCGGAGCCCCTGCTCCGACCGGCCGCCGCCCCCGATGCGCCGGCTGTCCCCCCGGTCAGCCGGCGTACGTCTCCAGCCGCTGCGCCCGCGACGGATGCCGCAACTTGAGCAGCGTGACCTTCTCGATCTGTCGGATCCGCTCCCGGGACAGGCCGAACTCCCGGCCCACCTCGTCGAGGGTGCGCTGCCGGCCGTCGTCCAGCCCGAACCGCAGCCGGATCACCGCCTGCTCCCGCTGGGACAAGGTGGACAGGACGATCTCCACCTCGTTGCGCAGCTTGCCCTCGGACGCGGATTCCCCGCCCTGCTCGCGCGGGTCGACGGCGGCGACGAAGTCGCCGAGGGCGCTCTCGCCGTCCTCGCCGACGGTCTGGTCCAGGCTGACCGGCTCCCGGTCGTAGGAGATGAGCTCGATCACCTGGAATTCGGGCACCGACATGGCGGCGGCGATGTCGCCGATCGTCGGCTCCCGCCCCAGCGTCGCCGACAGGTCACGGCGAGCCCGTACCATCCGGTTGACCTGCTCGACCATGTGTACCGGGATCCGGATGGTGCGGGCCTGGTCGGCCATGGCACGGGTGATGGCCTGGCGGATCCACCAGGTGGCGTAGGTGGAGAACTTGTAGCCCTTGGCGTAGTCGAACTTCTCGACGGCCCGGATCAGGCCGAGGTTGCCCTCCTGGATCAGGTCGAGGAAGGCCATCCCCCGACCGGTGTACCGCTTCGCGATGCTGACCACCAGCCGCAGGTTCGCCTCCAGCAGGTGGTCCTTGGCGGCGCGGCCCTCGGCGGCGACGACGTCCAGGTCGGCGCGCAACTGCGCGGACAGCCGGTCGGGCCCGGCGAGCTTCTCCTCGGCGAACAGCCCGGCCTCGATCCGCTTGGCCAGCAGCACCTCCTGTACGGCGGTGAGCAGCTTGGTGCGTCCGATCCCGTTCAGGTATGCGCGGACCAGATCGGCCGAAGCGCCGCGGTCGTCGGTGGCGTCAAGGTCGTGCTGACCGTCGGTGGTGACCTGGACGGTGGTGTCGATGTCGTCTTCGATGGTACGCGTGACCACTCTCAGTCGCCTCCCCGCGTCG
Source organism: Micromonospora sp. LOL_013 (assembly GCF_048060315.1). Lineage (NCBI taxonomy): Bacteria > Bacillati > Actinomycetota > Actinomycetes > Micromonosporales > Micromonosporaceae > Micromonospora > Micromonospora sp. LOL_013. The sequence continues at coordinate 100,099 of NZ_JBHMIQ010000020.1, read as the reverse complement.
ACAAGTGGTGAGCCAGCAGCGGAGTGCCGCTGGTGACAACCAGCTTGCCGGGTAGGGCGTGAAGTCACGGTTAGCCGGGGGCCAGGTGGCATGAATTCGGGACCTGACCGTTGCTGCACACCGCTTGGCGGTTGCTGACAGTGACGTCACAGTTCCAGAAGGATGGTCTGCGGTCCGATGTTGACGCTCTTCACCTGCATGTGCGCCCGGAACCGTCCGGTGCGTACCGTCGCGCCGCGCGCGGCCAGCGCCTCGACCACCGCCGTGACCAGCGGCTCGGCCAGCTCCGCCGGGGCGGCGGCGGACCAGCTCGGCCGTCGTCCCCGGCGCGCGTCGCCGTACAAGGTGAACTGGCTGACCACCAGGACCGGCGCGGCCAGCTGCGCGGCAGAGCGCTCGGCGGAGCCTTCGCCGGCCGGGTCCGGCGGGAAGATCCGCAGCTCGTAGACCTTGCGGGCCATCTCGGCGGCGGTCGAGCCCGTGTCGGTGTGGGTCACCCCGAGCAGCACCAGCAGGCCGGGGCCGATCGCCGCGACCACCTCGCCGTCGACCGTCACCGAGGCCCGACCGACCGTCTGTACCACCGCCCGCATACCGGCCAGCCTGCCAGACCGGTCAGCCGGTCAGCCGGTCACACCCGCCGCCGGTTACTCCGGCAGCAGGATGCCGCGTTCGACCAGCCGGGCCAGGACCGGCACGGCGGCGTCGGCGAGCTCCTGCTCGGGTACGTCGTGCGCGAGCGCCAGCAGCGACAACTGCTCGCGCATCGGCAACCGGCCGTCGCACCCGCCGACCACCGCCAGCACCAGCGGATCGATCTCCTCGGTCCAGCGCAGCCCACCGGTCAACGTGACGGTCTGCCGGTCGACCGCCCAGCCATCGTCGCCGATGCCGGCCTCCTGCTGCAGCCGCAGCCCGTCGGCGGCCCGGTAGCGGGCGTCGAGCAGACCGGAGGCATCACGGGCGCGCAGCCAGTCCTGCCGGGTGAACCACTCGTCGACCCGGTCGCCCAGCGGCGGTGCCACCTGCTGGCGCAGCTCCTCGACCCGGACCACCGGGTCGGCGTGTCCGCTGCGGCGCAGGGTGACCAGGCCGAAGCCGACTGCCTCGACCTTCTGCGCGTCGAACCAGTCGAGCCAGGCGGCCGCCCGGTGCGCGTCCGGGCCCTCGCTGGCGTCGGCCAGCCAGAGATTGACGTAGGAGACCGGGTCGGCCACCTCCCGCTGGATCACCCAGCCGTCCAGCCCGGTACCGGCCAACCAGCCCGCGACCCGTTCGGTCCAGTCCTCCCCGGCGACGTGCATCCAGTTCGCCAGGTAGTGCATCGTGCCGCCGTCGGTGAGCAGGTCCGGGGCGGCGGCCGCGAGCTCGGCACAGATTCCGTCGCCGATCCGGCCCGAGTCGCGGTAGGTGTGGGTGGCGGTGCCCGGCCCGACCACGAACGGCGGGTTGCTGACCACGAGGTCGAACCGGCGACCGGCGACCGGCGCGGTCAGGTCACCGTGCAGCAGCTCCCACCGTTGGCCGTTGAGCGCGGCGGTGGTGGCGGCGAACCGCAGCGCCCGGGCCGACAGGTCGGTCGCGGTGACGCGGTCGGCGTGGCCAGCCAGGTGCAGCGCCTGTACGCCGCAGCCGGTGCCGAGATCCAGCGCCGCGCCGACCGACCGCCGGTGCACCGCACCGGCCAGGGTGGTCGACGAGCCCCCGACGCCGAGGACGTGATCGGCGGCGAGTGGCTGGCCCGCCCGCAGGTGCGACGGCACGTCCGAAATCACCCACCAGGCGTCGCCGTACGGCTCCAGGTCGACGCCCTGCCGCAGTCCGGGTCCGTCCGGTGACTGCTCCACCAGCCCGGCGGCGAGCGCGTCGGCCAGCGGCAGCGGCGCCAGTGCGGCGGCGACCGTGTCGGCCGGCTCGGTCTGGGCGCAGACGAACAGGCGGATCAGGGTGGCGAGCGGATCACCGTCGGCGGTGCGCCGCAGCGCTTCCCGGTGGTCGTTGCGGGCCACTGCGGAGGTGGCCTGCGGCCCCAACCGCTCGGCGATCCCGGTCGAGGTGAACCGGGCCGCGGTCAGCGCGGTCCGCAACTGGTCGATCCCGGCCGCGTCGAGCAGCGCGGGGTAATTGGTCATGTCGTCGGTCACGTTGCCATCCTGCCCGGTCACCTGACTAATCCTGGCCCATCCTGCCCGGCGGGGCGGGTCGTCGCCGGGCGATCTGCTCCGATCCGGCAGGATACGCGGATGAGCCTTTCGCTGCCCATCGACGCGGACGCCAACGAATTGCTGCGGCGCAGCCCACTGGCGCTGGTCGTCGCGATGGTCCTGGATCAGCAGGTGCCGCTGGAGCGCGCCTTCTCCGCGCCGTACGACCTGGGTCTGCGGCTGGGGCACCAGCCGGACGCCCGCGAAATCGCCGAGTACGACCCCGAGGAGCTGATCGCGGTCTTCGCCCAGCGCCCGGCGCTGCACCGGTTCCCGAAGGCGATGGCCGCCCGGGTGCAGCAGGTCTGCCGGATCGTCGTCGACCGGTATGACAACGACCCGGCCCGAATCTGGACCGAGGCTCCGGACGGGGCGACCGCACTGGCCCGGATCAGCGGGCTGCCCGGCTTCGGCAAGCAGAAGGCGCAGATTTTCCTGGCGCTGCTGGGCAAGCGGTACGGCGTTCAGCCGACAGGCTGGCGGGAGGCGGCCGGCGAGTTCGGTCGGGACGGGGTGCACGTCTCGGTGGCCGACATCGTCGACGAGGACTCCCTGGTCCGGGTACGGGAGCACAAGCAGCAGATGAAGGCGGCTGCGAAGGCGGCCAAGGGCTGAGCGGCCAAGGGCTGATCAGCCGCGCCCCGCCGGTCACGTTCGCCGGCCGGTATGCGGGCCATCCACTTGCCGGTAATCGGTCACGTCTGCGGCCGGGCGTTGGGCGACGTACGCCGGCAGGTGCGACGATGGCAGCAGGCGACACGAGGAGGCACGGTGCGACGGACTGCTGGGCAACCGACCGTGATCACCGACGCCGAACCTAGCCCGGGAGACCAACTGCGCGGCCGGCAACGTCGGTATGTGCTGATGATGTCGATCCGGGGCATCTGTCTGATCGTCGGCGCGGTCCTGGTGACCAGCGAGGCGCCGTTGCTCTGGCTGTGGCTGCCGATCTGCGCGGTCGGGATGATCCTGGTGCCGTGGCTGGCCGTGCTGCTCGCCAACGACCGGCCGCCGAAGGACCGGCACCGGATGCGCAACCAGTGGCTTCAGCACACTCCACGGGGCGGCCCACCGCAGGTCGGCGCGGTGCCGACCACACCGTCACCGGTCCGCGTCATCGACGTCGAACCCTGACCCGCCGCGGCGAACCGGCCGGGCACCGATCACCCCGACCGCTGTCGCGCCCGCCCGTCCGGCGGCGGCCAGTGCGGTCACCGGATCATCGCCGGCGAGCCAGGCGGCGAGTAGCCCTGCGGCGAAGGCGTCACCGGCACCGGTGGGGTCGACCACCGGCACGGTCGTCGCCGCCGCCGACACCACCGTTGCCGGTTCGTGCCAGACGGCTCCGCCGGAGCCCCGCTTGACCACGAGCCGCCGGACCGGCGCCGGGGTCGGCAGTCCGTCGGCCAGCCCCAGCGCCGTGGCCTCGTCGAGGTTGGCCAGCAGCAGGTCAGTCCCGCGTACCCAGTCGAGGAACCTCGCCGGTCCGGCGTCCAGCAACGGAGCCGCCGACGCCGCGTCGACGCTGGTCGACATGCCGTGCGACCGGGCGGCGACCAGCGCGTGCCGGCCGGCCTCCCGGCTGTGCGGGTGCAGCAGCGGGTAGCCGGACAGGTGCAGGTGTGTCGCGTCGGGAAACAGCGCCACGGCATCGTCGACGTCACCGGCTCGCAGCGACAGGTTGGCACCTCGGTCGGCGACCATCGACCGCTGCTCACCGTGGGCCAGCACGATCACCGTGCCGGTCGCTGTGCCCGGGCAGCGCCGTACCGCCAGGTCGACCCCGGCCTCGGCCAGCTCGGCCAGCCGGATGTCTCCGAGGTCGTCGTCGCCCGCCGCCGCCACCAACGTCACTGGTACGCCCTGCGAGGCCAGCCAGGCTGCGGTGTTGGCGGCCTGGCCACCGCCGGTGAACCGGATCCCGCCCGCCGTGTCCGTGCCGGCCGCCAGCGGTGTGGTGAGCACAGCCACCACGTCGGTGACCAGGTCGCCGACGACCAGGACCCGGCCCGGGCTCGGCCGACCAGTGGCCGGGCCGACGTCGGTCAGCCTGCGGCCGGTCACCCCGCCGTGCCGGTCGGCTCTGCGGCGCCGACGAACTCCGCCGCGTGGGCGGCCTCCGCCACCGCCGCCGCCACGGCAATCCGCCCGGCGAGGTCGGCGTTGCGCAGGATGATCCGGATGTTCACCGCCAGGCTGGCACCGGCGGTAGCCGAGTGGAAGTGCGCCAGCAGGAACGGGGTGACCTCCTTGCCGGTGACGCCCGCCTCGGCCATCCGGGCCAGCCCGGTGGCCAGCGTGGTGTCGTGCAGACCCGGATCCAGTTGCTCCTGCTGCGGCAGCGGATTCGCCACCACCAGCGCGCCCCCGCCGAAGCCGTGTCGACGCCGGGCCCGGATCACCTCGGCGACGTGTTCCGGCGAGTCGAGCGACCAGTGCAGGTCGTGGCCGCTGTCGGTGACGAAGAAGCCGGGGAACCGCCGGCTGCGGTAGCCGGCGACGGCCACGCCGAGGGTTTCCAGCCGCTCCAGGGTGGCCGCCACGTCCAGGATCGATTTCACCCCGGCGCAGACCACGGTGATCGGCGTACCGGCCAGGGTGACCAGGTCAGCCGACTCGTCGAAGGTCTGCGCCGCCTCCCGGTGCACCCCGCCGAGCCCGCCGGTGGCGAACACGCCGATCCCGGCCGCCGCCGCGACCACACTGGTGGCGGCGACCGTCGTCGCCCCGTCCACGCCGCTCGCCGCGGCCAGCGCCAGGTCCCGGGCGGAGAGCTTGGCGACGGTGTCGGAGCCGGCCAGCCGGGTGAGCTCGGCGTCGTCCAGCCCGACCACCAGCCGCCCGCCGAGCATGCCGATGGTCGCCGGCACCGCGCCGGTTGCCCGTACTGCGGCCTCGATCTCGCGGGCGACCCGCAGATTGTCGGGTCGCGGCAGGCCGTGTGCGATGATGGTGCTTTCCAGGGCGACGATGGCCCGTCCGTCCCGGCGGGCGTCGGCCACCTCGGCGCCGTACTGGATGTCGTAGTGCAACGGCCCGATACGGCCTGCGGTTTCTGCCATGATCACCACGGTACGGGGCGGGGGTCGCGCCGGACGTTGGACCCGTACGCCACAAACTGCCAAACTCTCAGCCTGGAGGTGGGAGACGACGTGACTACCGAGGTTCTTGAGCGTCCCGAGGTCAAGGATGCCGACGCCGACAACGGCCCGGAGATGTTCCACTACGTCCGCAAGGACAAGATCGCCGAGAGCGCCGTCATGGGCACCTTCGTGATCGCACTGTGCGGCGAACGCTTCCCGGTGACCCGTACGCCGAGACCCGGATCACCCGTCTGCCCCCGGTGCAAGGAGATCTACGAGTTGATGACCGGCTGAGTCGGACTCCGATCGGCCTTCGCGTCCACCGGCCGCGAGGGCCTTTTCGTGGCCGTCGACTGCACTCCGGTCACGGCCGCCGGCCGGGCGGGTAGACGGTTCCGTGATCGCCGGCTGGTCTGGACCCGATCACGGGGGAAAGGGGTTCGCGTGCCGACCACCATGCCGACGGTCGACACGTTCCCGGCGCTGCGCGGTTGGCAGCGCCGGGCACTGGTGGAGTATCTGCGCCGGCGCAGCGAGGACTTCCTCGCCGTCGCCACGCCGGGTGCCGGTAAGACCACGTTCGCGCTGCGGATCGCGGCCGAGTTGCTGGCCGACGGCACCGTCGAGGCGGTCACCGTGGTCGCACCGACCGAGCACCTGAAGACCCAGTGGGCGGCGGCGGCCGGCCGGGTCGGCATCCAGCTCGACGCCGCGTTCCGCAACGCCGACCTGCACTCGGCCGCCGACTTTCACGGCGCGGTGGTCACCTATGCCCAGGTCGGGATGGCCCCCCAGGTGCACCGGCGGCGCACGATGACCCGGCGGACGCTGGTCATCCTCGACGAGATCCACCACGCCGGTGACTCCCGGTCCTGGGGCGACGGGATCAAGGCCGCGTTCGAGCCGGCCGTCCGCCGGCTGATGCTCACCGGTACGCCGTTCCGCTCGGACGACAACCCGATCCCGTTCGTGCGTTACGAAGCTGGCGGCGACGGCCTGCCGAGGTCCCGGGCGGACAGCATCTACGGCTACTCCGACGCGCTGCGCGACGGGGTGGTCCGGCCGGTGCTGTTCCTGGCCTACTCGGGGGAGACCCGGTGGCGGACCAGCGCCGGGGACGAACTCGCCGCCCGGCTGGGCGAGCCGATGACCCAGGACCTCATCGCCCAGGCCTGGCGGACCGCGCTGGATCCGGCCGGCGACTGGATGCCGGCGGTGCTGCGCGCGGCCGACGCCCGGCTCACCTTCCTGCGTGACGGCGGCATGTCCGACGCCGGTGGTCTGGTCATCGCCAGCGATCAGGCGGCGGCCCGCTCGTACGCCCGACTGCTGGAGCGACTGACCGGGGAGAAGGCCGCGGTGGTGCTCTCCGACGACGCCGGCGCGTCGGCCCGGATCGCCACGTTCGCCCGGTCCGAGCAGCGCTGGATGGTGGCGGTCCGGATGGTCTCCGAAGGGGTGGACGTCCCCCGGCTGGCCGTCGGCGTGTACGCGACCAGCGCCTCGACGCCGCTGTACTTCGCCCAGGCGATCGGCCGGTTCGTCCGGGCCCGCCGGCCGGGGGAGTCGGCGACGGTGTTCCTGCCGAGCGTCCCGCACCTGCTCGGGCTGGCCAGTGAGATGGAGGCCGAGCGGGACCATGTGATCGGGGCGGCCAAGAAACGGGAGGGCTTCGACGACGACCTGCTGGAGCGTGCCCAGCGCAACGAGCAGGCCAGCGGGGAGCTGGAAAAGCGGTTCGAGGCGTTGTCGGCCACCGCCGAGCTGGACCAGGTGATCTTCGACGGCGCCTCGTTTGGTACCGGGGCCCAGGCCGGCACCGCCGAGGAGGAGGAGTACCTCGGCCTGCCCGGCCTGCTCACCCCCGATCAGGTCACGGTGCTGCTGAACCGTAGGCAGGCCGAGCAGGTCGCGGCGCAGCGGCGGGCCCGGTCGACGGAGCAACCGGTACCCGCCGCCCGGCCGGCGGAACGGCCACCGACCGCCGGGGAGCGTCGGATCACCCTGCGCCGTCAGCTGAACGCCCTGGTCGCCGCGCACCACCACCGCACCGGGCTGCCGCACGGCAAAATTCACGCCGAGTTGCGGCGGCGGTGCGGCGGCCCGCCGAGCGCGCAGGCCACCATCGAGCAGCTGGAGGAGCGGATCGCGATGGTGCAGACGCTGTGACCCGGGTAGGTCCCGGTCAGCCGGTCACCAGCAGGTGGTCGAGCTTCTCGTATCCCTCGCGGACGCCGTGCTCCATCCCGCTGGCCAGCATCTGGTCGCGGGTGACCAGGTTCTCGACCAGCGACAGTACGGTGATCCGGGTGCCGCCGTCCGGCAGGTCCTCGAAGGTGGCGGTGTCCAGGCTGACCCCGTCGGGCACCCCGTCGTAGGTGGAAGTCTGCACCAGCTCCTCCGCGCGTTGGCGGTACCGGTCGAGTCACCGGGACACCAGGTCGAAGACCTCGGCTTCCAGGTGGCAGGGCCGCCGCAGGGCGTCCTGGCTGGCGTGGCCAAAAAGAAGGGCTGGGCCCCACCGTCCGGTGGGGCCCAGCCGTCGTCGCTGTCCAGGTGGTCTCGTCGTGTCAGTTGGCCATCAGATCGGCGCCACGCCAAGTGAACTCAGGGTCGGCCTTGAACTGCACCGCGATCTTGACGAGATCGTCGGCGTACTTGTTGGCGTGGTGTCCGCAGAACACCAACTCGCTGCCGCCCGCCAAGGTCACCCGTAGTTTGCCGGCCGCGTTGCACCGGTCGCACCGTTCATCGGCGCCTAGGGCATCCACCGTCTCCGGAGGCGTGAGAGTCGGGGTCATCGCCTTCCTCCTCTGGTCGTCACCGATGAACACACTCTTCGGTCTGTCACCCATCGTCCAACACCGGCGGGGGTCCCCGCCTTCCCGATGTGCCCCCGGGGGACCGGGCTCACACCTGGTAGGCACAGTGTGCCGTGAACCAAGGGTGCCACGTCAACGATCACCGCCGGGTAACGTTGTGATGACCTGGGCTTGGTAGACACCAAGTGACCAAAGTTACACATTCGGTTGTCCTGAATCGGTCAGTCCAAGTAGTCCCGGAGCACCTGTGAACGTGACGGGTGTCGCAACTTGGACATCGTCTTGGACTCGATCTGGCGGATCCGTTCCCGGGTTACCCCGTAGACCTGTCCGATCTCGTCCAGCGTCCGCGGCTGCCCGTCGGTGAGACCGAACCGCAACCTGACCACCCCGGCTTCGCGTTCCGACAGGGTCTGCAGCACCTGCTGCAGCTGGTCCTGCAGCAACGAGAAGGAGACCGCGTCCACCGCCACCACGGCTTCGGAGTCCTCGATGAAGTCACCGAGTTGGCTGTCGCCCTCGTCGCCGATGGTCTGGTCCAGCGAGATGGGCTCCCGGGCGTACTGCTGAATCTCCAGCACCTTCTCCGGTGTGATGTCCATCTCCTTGGCCAGCTCCTCCGGCGTGGGCTCACGGCCCAGGTCCTGCAGCAGCTCGCGTTGGATACGACCCAGCTTGTTGATCACCTCGACCATGTGCACCGGGATCCGAATGGTGCGGGCCTGGTCGGCCATGGCACGGGTGATGGCCTGGCGGATCCACCAGGTGGCGTAGGTGGAGAACTTGTAGCCCTTGGCGTAGTCGAACTTCTCGACGGCCCGGATCAGGCCGAGGTTGCCCTCCTGGATCAGGTCGAGGAAGGCCATCCCCCGACCGGTGTACCGCTTGGCCAGCGAGACCACCAGTCGCAGGTTTGCCTCCAGCAGGTGGTTCTTGGCCCGCTCCCCGTCTCGGGAGATCCAGCCCAGGTCCCGGGTCAGCTGGGTGGGCATCTTCTGGTCGCTCTCGTCGGCGGCCCGCAGTCGCTCCGCCGCGTACAGCCCGGCCTCGATCCGCTTGGCCAGCTCGACTTCCTGCTCGGCGTTGAGCAGCGGCACCTTGCCGATCTGCTTCAGGTACGCCCGGACCGAGTCGGCCGAGGCGGTCAGCTCGGCGTCCCGGCGGGCCTGCTTGAGCGCCTCGGACTCCTCGTCGTCCCACTCGAAGTCGTTGTCCCGGGTGGCGTCGGCCTCGGCCGCCTGGGCGAGCTCGGCCGGCTCCTCCACCACGACGTCCTCAATCTCTGCCGCCAGTGTCTCCGGATCGATCTCCTCGTCCGGCGCGTCCGGCTTGCTGCCGTCCTTCGCGGTGGCCTTGCCCGCCTTGGCCGGGGCCTTGCCGGCTGGCGTGGCGCCGGCGGCCTTGGCCGGGGCACCACCACCGGCCGCCTTGGCGGCCCGGGTCCGGGTGCTCTTCGGCGCGGGCTTCGCGGCGGGCTTGGCCGCCGGCTCCGGGGCCGGGGTGCCGTTCTGCGCTGCGGCTGGCACCGCCGCCGTGGTGGCCTTGCGGGTGGTGGCCTTCTTCGCCGGCACGGCCACCGCCGGGGCCGGCTCGTCGGGGCCCGGCGCCTGTTTCGGGGCGGTCGGGGCCCGACGGGTGGTCTTGGCCGTGGTGGCTTTGGACGCCGGGGTGGCGGACCGGGCCGCGGCGACCCGGCGTCGGGTACTGGCCGAGCCGTCCACGACGACGGTGACTCCGGCGTCGGCGAGCGCGCGGAGAATCTTCTTGGCTTGGGCCGGAGTCACTTCGGCGGACTCAACCGTCCGTGCGACCTCGGCCGACGTTAGCTGACCGCCGGCCTGTTCGGCATGGGCGATCAGGGTGTCGGTTAGCGAGCGTACGTCGGCGCCGGTGTGGCGGAGTTCTGTCACGAATGACCTTCCGGAGGCGATGAACGAGCACGGCCGGACCGGCCACCGCAGCGCGGAGCGACGTGCCGGTTGTGATTGTGTCCCCCCGCGACCGCTCCACCGGCCGGACCGGCTGACCGTGACACGAGGGCAGGCGTGAATTGTAACGCCGTTTGTGGGGATCATCCCGCCACGCGCGAGCCAGCCGCCGGTCGGGGGCCACCGACATGGAACGAACGTGGACTTTGACAGGATGTTACCCCTGCCGTACGGGTGTTTGTCGCTGACCACCCGGCCGAGGCGGCCACCCGGTCCCCGGCCGCCCCTCGCGGGTCCGTCAGCGGGGTCGGCGACCGGGCGTACGGCGGAGAAGGGGAGACGATGGCGGAGCGGACACCCGAACCGGACCACCTGCTGGAAATCGCGGTCGACGTCGCGCGGGCGGCGGCGCGTACCGCGGCCGAGATGCGCCGGGCCGGGGTATCCGGGCTGGCCACCAAGAGCACCGCGACCGACGTGGTCACCGCCGCGGACCGAGCGGTCGAACGGCAGGCCGTCGCGGCGCTGGGCGAGCGGCGCCCGGCCGACTCCGTGCTGGGTGAGGAGTACGGAGACTCCGTCCCGGCCGGGGGTCGGGTGCGGTGGATCCTCGACCCGATCGACGGCACGGTGAACTACCTGTACGGGCTGCCGAACTACGCCGTGTCGCTCGCCGCTGAGGTGGACGGCGAAGTGGTCGCGGGAGTGGTTCACAACGCCGCCACCGGGGCCGAGTGGACCGCCGTGCGGGGCGGCGGTGCCTACCGCGACGGGCGGCGGCTAACCGGCTCAGATCAGTCGGAGTTGGCTCAGGCGCTGGTCGCCACCGGATTCGGCTACCACTCGGCGCGTCGGGTGCACCAGGCGCAGGTGCTCGTCGGCCTGATCCCGCACGTGCGGGACATCCGCCGGTTCGGCGCGGCGGCGATCGACCTGTGCCTGGCCGCCGAGGGCCAGGTCGACGCGTACTTCGAGAAGGGGCTCAACCCCTGGGACCACGCGGCGGGGGGTCTGGTGGCGGCGGAAGCGGGTCTGCTGGTCGCTGGACTGGCCGGGGCTCCGGCCGGCCCGCAGATGGTGGTGGCCGCCCCACCGGCGCTGTTTCCGGCGCTGCAGGGGCACCTGATCCGGCTGGACGCCGCCGGCGGGCCGTGAGGGCCGGTCGGTCAGTCCTCGGGCGCGGCGCAGGTCTGCGGCGGCAGCACCGGCTTGCCCAGTGCCGCCAGTGACTGGTTCACCTCGGTGGTGGTCGCCAGTTGCCGGAACGCGTTGCCGATGACCACGTCCACGATGTTGTCCTCGCGGGCCGGGTCGTACTCGGTCCTGGCCTGGTCGAGGAAGTACGCGCGCATCAGGTGGGCGGAGCCGACCGCCTCGGGGCCGTACCGTAGTACGGCCACGTCGTCGATCCGCCGCCCCTCCGGGTCGTTGGCCGCCTCCTCGATCTGGAAGTTGCGGTTGCTCAGATCGTCGGCGATGTTGGTGGCGAGCCCGCTGGTGTCGGTCGCATTGTAGACATTGAGTCGGACGTCCTTGGCCTCCCGGAGCTGGACGTCGGCCAGGGCCCAGCCGTCCGGGCAGGTGGTCGCGGTGGCCTCGCCCCCCTGGCTGTCGCGGACCATCGCGACGATGACGAAGACCAGGGCGAACACGACAAGTCCGCCGATGACGACGAGCGCTCGCACGCGCGCAAAGCTCATGGATTTGGCCCCCTGCGAGGTGTGGCGGTGCCGGGTGTCGGCCCGCCGCACTGGCGAGTACCGAGTATGCCCGCCGAGGTTAGCGGTTGTCCGGACGGCACGGTAAACAGCTCGCCGTCCGGCCGGCGTGCCGGCGCCGATCGGCCTGCGGGTACCCCTATTTTCGTGTCGCCTGAGTCACACTGGGAACAACTTCCGGTGTCTGGGCGTACATCAGTCCCACAAGGGCGGTATACATGCGTCGGCCAGAGAGGGGTAAGGTACCGCGCTCGCGGGGGGAGTTTCCTGCGGCAACCGCAAAACGGCGCTAAACGGGACGTTTCGCCGGGACGTGGTCCCACCAAGGCTCGCACGGGAACCGAAATACCGTCGTCCGGCGTTATCACCGGAAGCGACTGAACGATACGGGAGAGTGAACCGATGGCCACCGACTACGACGCTCCGCGTCGCGACGAGGTCGACCTCGGCGAGGACAGCCTGGAGGAGCTCAAGGCACGGCGCGTCGACTCACAGTCGGGCGCCGTCGATGTGGACGAAGCCGAGGTGGCCGAGAGCTTCGAGCTGCCCGGTGCCGACCTGGCGGACGAGGAACTGACGGTGAAGGTGCTGCCGATGCAGTCGGACGAGTTCCGCTGCGCGCGCTGCTTCCTGGTCCACCACCGCAGCCAACTCGCCGTCGAGCGCAACAACGAGCTGATCTGTCGCGAGTGCACCTGACGACAAATGGGGGGAAGAGGGGGACACGCGGCGACCTCGACACGAGGTCGCCGCAGTCGCCGTGACCGCGTCCGGCCGTCGGCTCTGGAGGCAGCATGACCGATCCCGACCGTTCCGCGCTGGACGGCGACTCGGCCGGGACCGACCGGTTCGCCGCCACAGTGGCGGAACTGACCGGGGACGCTACTCCGCCGGTCGACCGGCGACGCCTGCTGGGGCGGCTCGTGGAACAACTGCGTCGGCGCGGCGTGACCGAGCTGTTCAAGCCAGCGGCGGCGGGCCGGTGGCTGGTCCAGGCGGTGGCCGACGTCGCCCCGTACCTCCCGGTCCGTGACCTGGCCACGTTGCGCCGGCACCATCCGGACCTCGACGACGAGGAGCTGGCCGAGCGGTCGATTCGCAACGCCAGCCGGGTCAGCGCCGGGATCGGCGCGGCGGGTGGCGGCGTCTCGGCGGTCCAGTGGACCGTCACCCCGACCCTGCTGTCCGCGCCGGTACTGCTGGCGGCCGAGACGGTCGCCGTCGTGGCCGTGGAGCTCAAACTGGTCGGCGAGCTGCACCAGGTGTACGGCGTACCGGTGCCCGGCGCCGGCACGGAGCGCGCCGTCAACATGATCCACGCCTGGGCCAACCAGCGGGGCGTCAACCCGATGGTGCCCGGTGTCGGAGTGGCCGCGGTGCTCGGCACCGCGGCCCGTCGCGAGCTGGGTGAGCTGCTGCTTCGCCGGTTCGGCCGCAACCTCACCACCCTCGGCCCGTTTCTGACCGGCGCGGCGGTGGCCAGCTACCTCAACCGTCGGGCGACCCGGGCACTCGCCGACCGCGTCCGCGCCGACCTGCGTAGCCAGCGGCGGGCGCTCGGTCTGATGCATCCGCCGGCCCCACCGGCGATCGGAGGCGTGCGCCCACGGCCCGAATGATCCGGGCGTCTCAGCTGGCCGGCGGGTCGGCAGCGGCGCCGCCATCCGTCGCGCGGTCACCGGTCGCGCCGGCTGCCTGGCTCTGCTGGGCGGCGCGGATCTCGCCGGCCAACCGGACCGGATCCCGGGTACTCACCACCCAGTACGGCGTGGGGTCCGCCGGATCATTCAGTACGACCTGTACGGCGCCGGCGATCCACGGCCGTTGGATGACGAACGCCAGTGGGTCGGCGCCTACTCCGAGCAGTTCCCGGCGCCCGTCCCCGTCCAGAGCGACGACCTCGGCCACGTACCGCAGGGGAAGTCGGGCGTCGTCGACCTGGAGCTCGTCCGAGGTGACCCGGATCGGGATTCGCCCCAGCCACCACAGGCCGGCGACGGTCGACGGCAGCAGCACGCTGAACGGCAGCCAGGCCCGGACCCCGGAGGTGCCCATCCAGATCTCGGCCGCCAGGAAGGCGGCGAGCGCCGACCCGCCCACCCAGAGCCACCACGGCAGGCGGAGTCGCTCCCGGTAGTGCACGACGGCCCGGTACGGTGTGTCGGGTTCGGCGGAAGCGGATGCCACGTCATCCGAGGGTACGGACCCGGCAGCGGGGTGTGTTCGGCGGCCTGTGGTCCGCAGGAGTCGTCCCGGTCGGTGGTGGCGGAGAGGGTGGGGTTCATGTCTGACACGGTGCGGGTGGCGGTACGCCGACTCGATCCGGGTCTGCCGGTGCCGGGCTACGCCCATCCCGGCGACGCCGGAGCCGATCTGTACGCCGCCGAGGACGCCGAGTTGGCGCCCGGCGCGCGGGCGCTGGTGCGTACCGGGGTGGCGGTCGCGTTGCCGGCCGGGTACGTCGGGCTGGTCCACCCCCGCTCCGGCCTCGCCGCGCGGCTGGGCGTCACCGTGCTGAACGCCCCCGGTACGGTCGACGCGGGCTACCGCGGTGAGATCCTGGTGAACCTGATCAACCACGATCTGTCCCGGCCGGCACGGATTTGTCGAGGTGACCGGATAGCGCAACTTGTGATACAACGCGTCGAAACAGCAGAGTTCTCTGTCGTTGACGAGTTGCCCGACTCGGCGCGAGGTTCCGCCGGTCACGGCTCGACCGGCGGCCATGCCGGCCTGTCCGTCGTGGCCCAGCCGACCCCGGCCGAACCGGCAGCCCGCTGACCAACGACAGCGCATACGGAAGGTTGGCATCGTGGTCTTCTCCCGCGGCCGCGGGCGCGGCCGGCACGCGCAGGACGGACCCGTCGGTCCCGAGACCGACGACCTGGCGCCCGGCAACCCGACGCAGGGCCCGTACGACGTGACCGAGGCCCCGACCGGCGTCCGCCGGCTCAACCTGGGCAGCCTGCAGGTCCCCGCGATCGAAGGGGTCGAGGTCCGGGTCCAGGCCAACCCGGACGGGGCGATCCAGCAGGTGGTCCTCGCCAACCGGGGCAGCGCGCTGCAGCTCGGGGCCTTCGCCGCACCGCGTACCGAGGGCATCTGGGACGAGGTGCGCGTCGAGATCACCGAATCGCTGCGCCGCGACGGGGCGACCGTCCGGGAGACCACCGGGGAGTACGGCCCTGAGCTGCTGGCCCAGGTGCGTACCCCGGATGGCGGCACCGACCTGCGGTTCGTCGGCATCGACGGACCACGCTGGATGGTACGGGCGCTGTTCCAGGGCCCGGCCGCCGTGGATCCGTCGGCCGCCGCGACGCTCACCGAGGTGCTGCACGGTCTGGTCGTCGACCGCGGTCAGGAAGCCAAGCCGGTACGCGAACCGCTGCCGCTGCGGCTGCCCCGCGAACTCGCCGAGCAGGCGCGGCAGTCGCCGCCGGCCACGCCGTAGCGCGCCGCCGCCCCGCCGTAGCGGCACTGGCGGGCCGGGCGCACCGATGGGCCGGGCGGCACCGGCCAGTTTGCCGGTGCCGGTCGCGGCGTACCCTGGTGGGGCGGTCCGCACCCGACGTGGATCCGCGCCGCACCGGCGACGCCGAGGAGGGCAGACGGTCATGGCGATCGATGAACGCCGTCCGTCGCTGCGCCGGTTCCTGCGCCGGCTCGCCGCCACCGAAGCCGAGCTGGACGCCGAACAGCTGCAGCGGGAGAGCGCCGAGTGCGGAGCTACCCCCGCCGGGCAGTGTCACCGCGGCGAGGTTGTCTCGGTCTCTGGTCGGCTCCGTACCGTGGTCTACTGCCCTCGGACCAACCTGCCGAGCCTGGAGGCCGACCTCTACGACGGTAGCGACGTCGTCACCCTGGTCTGGCTGGGCCGGCGACGGATCGCCGGTATCGAACCGGGCCGCCAGCTCACCGCCCGCGGCCGGGTCGCGGTCCGCGACGACCGTAAGGTGATTTACAACCCGCACTACGAGTTGGAATCCCCCCGGTGAGCCGGCCGGTCACGTCCGGCGCCGCCACCAACAAAGGAAGGCGGTGCCAATGATTTCTCGACAGCACCCCCCGGCAGCCGGCAATGACGAGGAACGCCTGCCGAGCATCACCGAGCAGATGGCCGAGCAGCTCGGCGGCTGGCGCGGGCTCGTCGAGTCGAGCGTGCCGATCGCCGTCTTCGTGGTCTGCAACGTCATCTGGGACCTGTCGGTGGCGCTGATCGCGGCGGTGAGTGTCGCGGTCGGTATCGCGGTGGTCCGGCTGCTGCAGCGCCGTCCGATCCGGCACGCGGTCAACGGGCTGTTCGGCATCGGCATCGGTGCCCTGCTCGCCTGGCGGACCGGCGAGGAACGCGACTTCTACCTGCCCGGCATCCTGTACGGCATCGGCTACGGACTGGCCCTGCTCGGCTCGGTGGTGATCCGCCAACCGCTGGTCGGCTGGATCTGGTCGGTGCTCGCGGCAGGTGGCCGCTCCAAGTGGCGCGCCGACCCGGTGCTGATCCGCACCTTCAACCGGCTGACCGTGCTCTGGGGCGTCGTCTGGCTGCTCAAAGTCGGTGTACAGGCCGGCTTCTACGTCGCGTCGATGGAGACCGCGCTGGGCGTCTCCCGGCTGCTGCTCGGCTATCCGCCGTACGCAGTGCTGCTGGCAATCACCATCTGGGTGGTCCGTCGGGTCAACCGTGATCGCCACGACTCCGGACCGGTGCTGGCCGCGTCGAACTGACGCCCGCCCGCCCGTCCGCTGGCTGGGGTTCAGTCCTGCGGTGGCGGTTGCTCGCCGCGGACCGGCGGTGGCGGTTGCCCGCCGCGCCGGGTGCGGGCCACGCTGTCCGCCCCGAGGACCACCGCCCGGACCTCGTCCTCCACCTCAGCGGTGCAGACGAAGACGAGTTCGTCGCCGGGTTCGAGTGGGTCGTCCGGGCCGGGGGTCAGTACCCGCTTGCCACGGACGATCGCCACCAGGGCGGAGTCGCGGGGCAGCGGCACGGTGCGGACGGCATGTCCGACGTACGGGGCGTCGACCGGCAGGGTGATCTCCACCAGGTTCGCCTCACCCTGCCGGAAGGTCATCAGCCGGACCAGGTCGCCGACCGTCACCGCCTCCTCGACCAGCGCCGCCATCACCCGTGGCTTGCTGACCGCCACGTCGACGCCCCACTGCTCGGTGAACAGCCATTCGTTCTCGGCCCGGTTTACCCGCGCCACTACCCGGGGCACGCTGAACTCCGTCTTGGCCAGCAGCGAGACCACCAGGTTCACCTTGTCGTCACCGGTGGCCGCGACGACCACGTCGTACGTGCTCAGCTCGACGTCCTCCAGACTGGCCACCTCGCATGCGTCGGCCAACACCCAGTCGGCCTCCGGCACCCGGTCCGGCAGGACCAGTGCGGGATTACGTTCGACGAGGGTCACCTGATGGCCGTTGCCGATCAGCTCCTGGGCGATGGACCGGCCGACGTTGCCGGCACCCGCGATGGCCACCCGCATCACCGCGCTCCTTCCGGCAGGCTGCTGGCGGTCAACGTGACGGCGTCGGCGATGTCGTCGGTGACCAGCATGAAGACCTGATCACCCTCCTGCAGCACGGTGGACGGGGTCGGCAGCGTGCCGATTCCGAACCGCATCAGGTACGCCGCCCGGGTGCCGGCCGCCCGCTCCAGCGCCTGCAGCGGCCGCCCGATCCACTCCCGGTGCAGTGGCACCTCGACGATCGAGACCGTGCTGGTCGGGTCTCGGAAGATCTCCACGTGCCCTTCGGGGACCAGGTGACGCAGCATCCGGTCGGCGGTCCACCGTACGGTCGCCACCGTCGGGATGCCGAGCCGTTCGTAGACCTCGGCCCGCCGCTGGTCGTAGATGCGGGCGGCGACCCGGGACACGCCGAACGTCTCGCGGGCCAGCCGGGCCGAGATGATGTTGGAGTTGTCTCCGCTGGAGACCGCGGCGAACGCATCGGCCTGCTCGATTCCGGCGGACTGCAGCACGTCGCGGTCGTAGCCGGAGCCGGTGACCCGGGTGCCGGCGAAGTCGTTGGGTAGCCGACGGAACGCGTTGGCGTCCTTGTCGATCACCGCGACCGAGTGGCCGCGGTCCTCCAGGTTGTGTGCCAGGGTCGAGCCGACCCGGCCGCAACCCATGATCACCACGTGCACCTGAGCCCTCCCGCCGGGCGATCCGTCGGACGAGTGCCGGTTCGGTCGCCACGTTCACCTGCCAGCCTGCCACGCGGCGGCCGGATGACGCGCCGACCGTACCGTGCCGGCGGGCGGGCCGCGTGATCAGCCACCCGGATTCGTCGGGAGCCGGACGGCCGTACCCTTAGCGCTTGTGGCCAGTCCGACCTCCCTGATCAAACGGCTGCTGCTGGGCCGGCCGTTCCGGTCCGACCGGCTCCAGCACACCCTGCTGCCCAAGCGGGTGGCGCTGCCGGTCTTCTCGTCCGACGCGCTCTCCTCGGTGGCGTACGCGCCGGACGAGATCCTGCTGACCCTGTCCATCGCCGGGGCGGCCGCGTTCGTCTACTCGCCGTGGGTCACTCTGGCGGTGGCGGTGGTGATGGTCACCGTGGTCGCCAGCTATCGGCAGAACGTGCACGCCTACCCGTCGGGCGGCGGCGACTACGAGGTGGCCACCGTCAACCTCGGTCCTCGGTTCGGCGTCGCAGTGGCCAGCGCCCTGCTGATCGACTACGTACTCACTGTCGCCGTCTCGGTCGCCTCCGGGGTGGCCAACCTCGGCTCGGTGCTGCCGTTCGTGGCCGAGCACAAGGTGCCGGTGGCGGTGGCCGCCATCGTGGCGCTCACCGCCCTCAACCTGCGCGGGGTGCGGGAGTCCGGGCGGATGTTCGCCGTCCCGACGTACGGCTTCGTCATCGTGATCACCGCGGTGATCGCCACCGGCCTGATCCGGATCTTCATCCTCGGGCACGACCTGCGCGCGGCCAGCGCGGACCTGGTCATCGCCGCCGAGTGGGTCGACCTGACCGGCTTCGCGATGGCGTTCCTGCTGCTGCGGGCCTTCTCGTCGGGCTGCGCGGCGTTGACCGGGGTGGAGGCGATCTCCAACGGCGTGCCGGCGTTTCGCCCACCGAAGAGCCGCAACGCGGCCACCACCCTGGTGCTGCTCGGCGCGCTGTCGGTGACCATGATCGCCGGGATCATCTGGCTGGCCCAGCTCACCGGGCTGCAGTTCGTGGAGAACCCGGCGCTGCAGATCGAGTCCGGCCCGGACGGCTACGTGCAGAAGACGGTGGTGGCCCAGCTGGCCGAGACCGTCTTCGGCTCCGGTGTGCTGCTCTTCGTCGCCGCCGGGGTGACCGCGCTGATCCTGTTCCTTGCCGCGAACACCGCGTTCAGCGGATTCCCGGTGCTCGGCTCGATCCTCGCCCAGGACCGGTACCTGCCCCGCCAGCTGCACACCCGGGGCGACCGGCTGGCGTTCAGCAACGGCATCCTGTTCCTTGCCGGCTTCGCGATCGTGCTGACCGTGGTGCTTCAGGCCGAGGTGACCCGGCTGATCCAGCTCTACATCGTCGGGGTGTTCGTCTCGTTCACCCTGTCCCAGGCCGGCATGCTGCGGCACTGGAACCGGCGACTGCGTACCGAGCGGGACCCGGCGGTACGCCGTCGGATGCACCGGGCGCGGGCGATCAACGGGTTCGGCATGACGCTGACCGGCGCCGTCCTGGTCGTCGTGCTGGTCACCAAGTTCGCCCTCGGCGCGTGGATCGCGATCGCCGCGATGGCCGGCGTGTACGCGCTGATGCTCGGCATCCGCCGGCACTACGACACGGTGGCCCGGGAACTCACCCCGGTCGAGGGCCGGCCGGTGCTGCCCGCCCGCAACCACGCCGTGGTGCTGGTCAGCAAGGTCCACCTGCCGACACTGCGGGCGGTCGCGTACGCCCAGGCCACCCGCCCGGACTCGCTGGCCGCGCTCACCGTACGGGTGGACGACGCGGACACCCGCGCGGTGCAGGCCGAGTGGGACCGCCGTGAGCTGCCGGTGCCGCTGACCGTGGTCGACTCGCCGTACCGGGAGATCACCCGGCCGATCATCGACTACGTCAAGTCGGTGCGTCGCGACGCGCCACGCGACGTGGTCACCGTGTTCATCCCCGAGTACGTGGTCGGCCACTGGTGGGAGAACCTGCTGCACAACCAGAGCGCGCTGCGGCTCAAGGGCCGGCTGCTGTTCGAACCGGGGGTGATGGTGACCAGCGTCCCATGGCAGCTGGCATCGAGCGTCGGCCGGGACCTGAGCCGGTACGACGAGTCGCTCAGTCGCGGCCCGGCGCGCGGTCCGCGCCCGATGCCCACTGATCCGGTCGACCCGGTCGACCCGGACGATCTGGCTGTCGCGTCCGATCCGGCCGGGCCGACGGTGCCGGCGGATCCCGCCGGGCCAAGGGGCCAACGGCCGGCGTCGGAGGGGCAGGTACGCGGTGACAGGTGACGCCGTGAGTTCAGCAGGGGCCGGGAGTCCAGCACGGGCCGACCTGGCGGAAGGCAATCGGACGACGGTACGGGTGGGCGCTGTGGCGCACGGCGGGCACTGCGTCGCCCGGGTCGACGGCCAGGTGGTCTTCGTCCGGCACGCCCTGCCGGGCGAACTGGTCACCATCGAGATCACCGAGACGCACCGGGGCTACCTGCGCGGTGACGCGGTGACCGTGCACGAACCGGCCCCGGACCGGGTCGAGCCGCCCTGCCGGTACGCCGGCGCCGGCCGTTGCGGTGGCTGCGATCTGCAGCACGTCACCGTGGCCGGTCAGCTGGCCTGGAAGGAGGCGGTGGTCCGGGAGCAGTTGCGGCGGCTCGGTGGGCTGACCGAAACCGAGGTCGACGGGTTGGCGCCGCAGGTCCGGCCGCTGCCGGGTGGACCGCTCGGCTGGCGGACCCGGGTGCGCTACACCGTCGACGCCGCGGACCGGGCCGGCCTGCTCAAGCACCGGTCACACGAGGTGGTACCGGTGGACCGCTGCCTGATCGCCCACCCGACCGTGCAGGCGGCACCCGTGGTGCCGGCAAGCGGACGTCGGTGGCCGGGTGTCGACGCGGTCGAGGTGGTCGCCTCGACCGCCGGCGAGGTCGTCGTCACCCCGGTCGGCGGGTCGTCACCCCGGTCGGCGGGGACGTCCGGCGCTGGGTCCGGTGCGCAGTCGGACCTGCCCGACGCGGTGTCCGACGCGCTGCCCGGTCCGGTGACGCAGATCACCGAATCCGCCGCCGGCCGCCGCTGGCAGTTGCCGGCCGGGGCGTTCTGGCAGGTGCACCCGGCGGCCGCCGATACCCTGGTCACCTCGGTGCTGGACCTGCTGCGTCCCCGTCCCGGCGAGTCGGCGTGGGACCTGTACGGTGGTGCCGGTCTGTTCGCCGCCGCGGTGGCCGGCCGGACCGGGCCGCACGGGCGGGTCACGATGGTCGAATCGTCGCCCGCCGGGGTGGCTGCGGCCCGACTCAACCTGGCCGACCTGCCCCGGATCGAGGTGGTCGCGGCCCGGGTGGAGACGGCGCTGACCCGCCGCCGGATCACCGGACCGGTCGACCTGGTGGTGCTCGATCCACCCCGGGCCGGTGCGGGCGCCCGGGTGGTCGCCGGGATCGCAGCGGCCACCCGGCGGGCCATCGCCTACGTTGCCTGCGACCCGGCCGCGCTCGCCCGGGACGTGCGCACCTTCCGCGACCTCGGCTGGTCGCTGACGGCGTTGCACGGCTACGACTGCTTCCCGATGACCCGGCACGTCGAGTGCGTCGCCCTGCTCACCCCGGCCGCCGGTCGATGACCCCGGTCGGCCGGATCCGCCGGCAGGCCGGCAGGTCGCACGTCGACTGGTCGGCGGCGCTGCGCAGCGGCGCGATCCCGATAGACTCTGCGGTCATGGGCGGACGCAGTACGCGGGCCGGAGCGTACGCCGCCGCCGGGTAGCCGCCCAGCGCCGCACATCGGCGCGCGCCGGGCAGTTGGGAGCGAAATTGAGCCAGGCAGAGGCAGGATCCGACGGCCGCTTGCTGGCCACCGTCCGCACACCTCAGGACGTCAAGCGGCTCTCCGCCGACGAGTTGGCGGTGCTGTCCGCCGAGATCCGCGACTTCCTGGTCGCCAAGGTGTCCCGCACCGGCGGGCACCTGGGACCCAACCTCGGTGTGGTGGAGCTGACCATCGCCATGCACCGGGTCTTCGACTCACCTCGGGACCGGTTCCTGTTCGACACCGGTCACCAGGCGTACGTACACAAGATCCTGACCGGCCGGCAGGCCGCCTTCGACCAGCTCCGCCAGCGCGGTGGCCTGTCCGGCTATCCGAGCCAGGCCGAGAGCGAGCACGACCTGATCGAGAACTCGCACGCCTCCACCGCACTGTCCTATGCGGATGGTCTGGCCAAGGCGTACGCGTTGCGCGGCGAGGCGCGCAGCGTGGTCGCCGTCGTCGGCGACGGGGCGCTGACCGGCGGCATGTGCTGGGAAGCGCTGAACAACATCGCCGGTGCCCGCAACCCGCTGGTCATCGTGGTCAACGACAACGGCCGGTCGTACGCGCCGACCATCGGTGGTCTGGCCGACCACCTGGCGGCGCTACGGCTCAACCCCGGCTACGAGAAGGTCCTCGACCTGGTCAAGGACACCCTCGGCGCCACCCCGATGGTCGGCCGGCCGATGTACGAGGTGCTGCACGCGGTCAAGAAGGGCATCAAGGACGCGGTCGCGCCGCAGACCATGTTCGAGGATCTCGGCATCAAGTACGTCGGCCCGATCGACGGCCACGAGCTGGCCGCCGTCGAGTCGGCGTTGCAGCGGGCCAAGGGTTTCGGCGGTCCGGTCATTGTGCACGTGGTGACCCGCAAGGGGTACGGCTACCGGCCGGCCGAGGAGGACGAGGCCGACTGCCTGCATGGTCCGAGCAGCGCTTTCGATGTGGAGACCGGCAAGCTGCTGGCCGCCCCGGCGGTGAAGTGGACCCACGTCTTCGCCGACGAGCTGGTGGCGGTCGCCGACGAGCGGCCCGACGTCGTCGGGATCACCGCGGCGATGGCCGAGCCGACCGGCATCGCGTCGCTGGCCCGCAAGTACCCGCACCGGGTGTACGACGTCGGTATCGCCGAGCAGCACGCCACCACCTCGGCCGCCGGGCTGGCGATGGGCGGACTGCACCCGGTCGTCGCGGTCTACGCGACGTTCCTCAACCGGGCGTTCGACCAGGTCCTGCTGGACGTGGCGATGCACAAGCTGCCGGTGACCTTCGTGCTGGACCGGGCCGGAGTGACCGGCCCGGACGGGCCTAGCCACTACGGCATCTGGGACATGTCGGTCTTCGGCGTGGTGCCAGGGCTGCGGATCGCCGCTCCCCGGGACGCGGCGACCCTGCGTGAGGAGCTACGCGAGGCGGTGGCGGTCGACGACGGCCCGACCCTGGTGCGCTTCCCGACCGGTTCGGTCGCCGCCGACCTGCCGGCGCTACGTCGGGTTGGCGGGGTGGACGTGCTGGTCGAGTCCGACCGGCACGATGTGCTACTGGTCGCCGTCGGCGCGTTCGGACACCTCGGCGTCGACGTGGCGGCCCGGGTCGCCGAGCAGGGCTACGGGGTGACCGTGGTTGACCCGCGCTGGGTCCGTCCGGTCGCCGCCGAGCTGGTCGAGCTCGCCGCCGCGCACCGGCTGGTGGTCACCGTCGAGGACGGGGTACGTACCGGCGGTGTCGGGGACGCCGTTGCCAAGGCGCTGCGCGATGCCGACGTGCCGGTGCCGCTGCGTGATCTCGGTGTACCGGCCGACTGGCATCCGCACGGCAGCCGGACGCAGATCCTCGCCGAGCTGCGGCTGACCGCGCAGGACGTGGCGCGCGACGTGACCGGCTGGATTTCCGGGCTGGACGATCCGGACAACGATCCGCCGGGCGGCACGGGCTTTGTCGGTGACGTTCCCGGCGGACGGTCCACCACCCGACGTGGTGTCGGCCGGCGCAGCTGAGTATCCGGTCTGACCACATCGGAGGCAACGGGAGTCGTACCCGCGTCAGCCGACTGCGGCGGGTCCTTCGGGTCGGGACCGAAGCGGTTCGGGCCGGACGTACCGTCCAGGACGAAGAAGCTGGATCAACGCGATGAGGATCCACTGGCCGGTGTCGTGCGGTCGTCGACGCCGACCGCCAACGTCGGTAGCAGCGGAAGAACCACCGGTAGGGTCAGCACGCCCGGCCGGTAGGGCAGGAGTCCGTAGTCGCCGCCGGAGTTGGGGAGCGGCCTTGGTAGAGGAGTTGGAGGTCCAGGTGGCGCCGCTGGTGGCTTTGCCGGCGAAGGGGTTGAGTCGTAGCTGAGCAGGGCCCACTCGCCGATGACCACCGGGATGTCGCGGGAGATGAAGGTGTCGTACGCCCGATCGAAGGTGTTGAGGAGGTCCTGCTCGACCTTGCTGTCGTACCGGGTGAAAGGCCGGCCTGCGCATCCCGTCGGCCTCAGCGTGGTGGGTTTCGACAATTCGCCATTGGCTGAGCTGGTGGATCCTCCGTTGACCACCATCGACCAACCGTTGGTTGCGATGGCCACCACCGCCACCGAGTTGGCTCTCGCGCTGGCGCGTGGCGAGAAGACCAGGCAAGTCGGGTTGGCGCTGGCGACGACCCCGACGGTACGGCAGAGCACCGCACCGCCGGCGCCCTGAGCTGTCCATGCGTTCGCCACGGGTACCCACCGTCGACGGGCACGATTCGACTGGTTTGTGATTCATCCCAGCTGCTTCACACAGGCTTAACGCCGGCCTGCGCAGGGTGGGACCGGACGGGTACAGGAGGTCGCGGTGCGGGTACTGGTGGTCGAGGACGAGCGGAACCTCGCCGACGCGATCGTCCGTGGGCTGCGTCGGCAGGGCATGGCGGTCGACGTGGCGTACGACGGCTCCGCCGGACATGAGATGGCCTTCGTGACCCGATACGACGTGGTGGTGCTCGACCGCGACCTGCCCGGCGTGCACGGTGACCAGATCTGCGCGGACCTGGTCAGCTCCGGCGCTCTCACCCGGGTGCTGATGCTGACCGCCAGCGGCACCGTCGCCGACCGCGTCGAAGGTCTGCAGTTGGGCGCCGACGACTACCTGCCGAAGCCGTTCGCGTTCACCGAGCTCGTCGCCCGGGTGCAGGCCCTTGGCCGGCGGGCCACCCCGGCGGCCCCGCCGGTGCTGACCATCGCTGACCTGACCGTTGACCCCGCCCGCCGGGTGGCCACCCGGCACGGCCAGCCGGTCGACCTCACCCGCAAGGAGTTCGGCGTGTTGGAGGAGCTGGTCAAGGCGCGCGGCGCGGTGGTGTCCAGCGAGGAGCTGCTGGAGCGGGTCTGGGACGCCAACACTGATCCGTTCACCACCACCGTACGGGTGACGGTGATGACGCTGCGCCGCAAGCTCGGGGAACCTCCGCTGATCGAGACCGTGGTCGGTGCCGGGTACCGGGTCGCCGGACCGGAGCTGCCCGACGAGGCGTACCAGTGATCCGGCTGCCCGGACCCGCCGCCCCGGCGGCGTCAACGACGGGTTCGCCGGGTCGACGCTGGCCGACGCTGCGCACCCCCCGGCCGACCCTGCGGCTGCGGCTCACCTTGTTCAACGCCGTCCTGCTGGTCGGCTCGTTGGCCGTCTTCGTGCTACTCGCCTGGCTGCTGGTCACCGACGCGCTGCGCCCGGCGGACCAGCTCGTGCCCGGGACCACCGTGGTGCTCGCCGACGGTCGCGAACTGGACGCGGCCGCCTGGCAGGACGGGATCGTCGAGCGGGCATCCCGTGAGCTGCTGGCCAAGGCGCTGGTCGCGCTGCTGGCGATCAGCGTGGTCGGGGTGGTCGGTGCGTACGCCGTCGTCGGTCGGGCGCTGCGTCCACTGCAGCAAGTGACGTCGACCGCCCGGCGGCTCGGCGAACAGACCCTGGACCAGCGGATCGGCTACTCCGGCACCGGTGACGAGGTGGCCGAGCTTGCCGCGACCTTCGACGACATGCTGGACCGGCTCAGCGCGTCGTTCGAGGCTCAAAAGCGGTTCGTCGCCAACGCCTCCCACGAGCTGCGTACCCCACTGGCGGTGATGCGCACCGAGATCGACGTGACGATGGCCGACGACACCGCTGACCTGGCCGAGTACAAGCGGATGGCGACGGTGGTCCGGGACGCATCGGAGCGGGCCAACGGGCTGTTCGACGCGTTGCTGGTGCTGGCCAGCAGCGAGGCGCAGTCCGGCCGGCGGCTGGTTCGTAAGGTGCCCCGGGACTTGGCCGAGGGGGTCTGCGCGGCGTTGTCGGCCGTCCAGGCTGAGACCCGCCGGTTGAAGTTGGACGTGCGTACCGCCCTGGACCCGGCAGTGGTGGTGGGTGACCCGAGCCTGCTGGACCGGTTGGCCGGCAACCTGATCGAGAACGCGGTGCGCTACAACCACCTGCACGGCCGGCTGTGGGTGCGAACCGGCAGCCACGGCTCGCACGTCTACCTGCTGGTCGGCAACACCGGCTTCGAGGTGGACCAGGCCGACGTGCCGGGCCTGTTCGAGCCGTTCCGCCGGGGCGGCCGGGAACGGACCGGAGCGCGCGGATCCGGCCTGGGTCTGTCGATCGTGCGGGCAGTGGCCGACGCGCACGGCGGCACGGTGTCCGCGGTGGCCCAGCCCGGGGGCGGCCTTGAAGTCACCCTGATGCTGCCGGCTGCTGACACGCCACTGCCGGTGGCTGCCTCGCCGATACGTCGGAACTGACCTGCCACCGCGCCCTGACCCTGCGGCCCGCTTGCCGAGGACCGGTGTCAGCAATGTTCACTTCACTCCACCGGTTTGACTTTCGGTTCGATGAATATGTTTTGTCGGAACTGGCTATGTGAATCATCTTCTCGAATTAACGGGTGTTGCGGTGGGGGTCAGTCATTTGTGGCGAAATGGTCGGTTGGTTGGGTCGGGCATCGTGGAAATTGCATCGAGGTAGAGATGTTGGTCAGTCTTGCTGGCAAATTTTGTGTCTAGCCAAGGTAGTTGGGGCTGTCCTACCATTGAATTGGCGCCGGATCGGGTGGGAGAAATAGGCCACGTTGGCTGAGGTGTATCGACTCCGATTCGGTCGTCCAGGGAAGTCGACCTTCCGGAGGGATTCCGGGCAAACGAAAGGAGATCCGATGCCCGACGTCGATCTTGGACTCGCAACGGACTGGAACGAGGGTGACACTCACGGGCGCATCCGGCTCCGGCAGAACCAGGTCTACGAGAGCTCGCCCAAGAAGGACGTCCTGATCAGTTCGCCGGTCAGTATCGAGCTCTCGGTCAACACGAACTACTCGACCTCGCAGGAAGCGGACAAGATCTACTTCACGACCCATTACGGGAGTCAAAAGAAGATCATTGCGGTTCTCGACTCGAATGGCGATCTGTACATCGCCGGCCGGGTGATTGAGGGTCAGAGGAACTTGTCCTACCGGTAGGTCTGGAATTTGTCCTGCAGGTAGGCCAGCTCAGACGGCAAACGGGATGTCGAGGCCGAGGCGGCGGCCTCGACATCCCGTTCCGTTTCGTCCGGTCAAACGGCTGGGCTGCTGGCCACCCCGGCGGGTAGGAACCGCCGGCCGGTCACCCGCTGCGCGGTGCCGGTCCGGTCCAGGTACGGGGTGATCCCGCCGAGGTGGAACGGCCACCCCGCGCCGAGGATCATGCACAGGTCGATGTCCTGTGGTTCGGCGACCACACCCTCGTCGAGCATCAGCCGGGCCTCCTGCGCCAACGCGTCGAGGGCCCGTTGCCGGACCTGCTCGGCGGTCAACGGCTGCGACCCGACCTCCAGCAGCTTGCCGATCTCGGGATTCATCTCGTCGTCCACCATCAGCGGCAGCCCGGACTCGGCGATCCGCCGCAGGTTGTCGCTGACCGTGAACCGGTCGGGGTACGCGGCCTGCAACGTACCGCCGACATGGTGGGCCACCGGCGGGCCGACCAGCTGCAGCAGGGCCAGCGGCCGCATCGGCAGGCCGAGCGGGTCCAGCGCGGCGTCGGCGACCTCCGGCGGGGTGCCGGCGTCCACTGCGGCGAAGATCTCGCCGAGGAACCGGGTCAGCAGCCGGTTGACCACGAAGGCCGGGGCGTCCGACACCAGCACGCAGGACTTGCGCAGCTGCTTGCCAATGGCGAACGCGGTGGCCAAGGCCACGTCGTCGGTCCGCTCCCCGCGAACGATTTCCAACAGGGGCAGGACGGCGACCGGGTTGAAGAAGTGGAAGCCGACCACCCGTTCGGGGTGGGCCAGGTCGGCGGCCATGTCGGAGACGGACAGCGACGAGGTGTTGGTGGCCAGGATCGTTTCGGGGCCGACGATCGACTCAACCTCGGCCCACACCTGCTTCTTGACCTTGAGGTCCTCGAAGACGGCCTCGATGACGAAATCGGCGTCGGCGAAGGTGCTCTTGTCGACCGACCCGCTCACCAGCGCCAGCAGCTTCGCCGCCGTTCCGGTGTCGATTCGGCCCTTGCCCACCTGCTTCTCAATCTCGGAGTGCACGTAGCTCAGCCCGGCGTCCACCCGGGCCTGGTCCAGGTCGGTGAGCACCACCGGCACCTGCAGTCGGCGGGCGAACAGCAGCGCCAACTGGGAGGCCATCAACCCGGCCCCGACGACGCCGACCTTGGTGACCGGCCGGGCCAGGTCCGCCGAGGGAGCGCCGGCCGGCCGCTTGGCGCGTCGCTGGACCAGGTCGAACGCGTACAGCCCGCTGCGCAGCTCCTCGGACAGGATCAGGTCGGCGAGGGCCTCGTCCTCGGCAGCTGTGCC
This sequence comes from Micromonospora sp. LOL_013, assembly GCF_048060315.1. Lineage (NCBI taxonomy): Bacteria > Bacillati > Actinomycetota > Actinomycetes > Micromonosporales > Micromonosporaceae > Micromonospora > Micromonospora sp. LOL_013. Next base: position 71,570 of record NZ_JBHMIQ010000020.1, on the reverse strand, counting down.
CTCGGCGAACGGGGTCTCCTTGGCCAGCGCAAGCAGGTCGAGGGCCCGGTAAGCGGCCGGTACCGCGCCGTGCAACCGCTGGTCGAGCAGCTGGCGGGCGAAGTAGAGCACCCCGTCCCACATGTCCCGGTCGACCTCCGGGCGGTCGACGGTCACCACGCCGGCTACCACGCTGGCCGCCCACTGCAGGGACTGCTCCAGGAAATCGGCCGGTTCGAGCAGGATGTCGGCGATGCCCATTTCCGCAGCCTGCTTCGGCTTGAGCATCTTGTTCTGGGTCAACGGATTCTGGATGATCACCTGCGCGGCGGCCGGGATGCCGATCAGGTTCGGCAGCAACTGGGTGCCTCCCCAGCCCGGCACCAGACCGAGGGACACCTCCGGCAGGGCCAGCGGACCCGCTCCGCCGGACAGCGTCCGGTAGTGGCAGTGCAGGGCGAGTTCCAGCCCGCCACCCATCGCGGCACCGTTGACGAAGGCGAAGGTCGGCACTGCGCTGTCGCGCAGCCGGGCGAAGATCCGGTGGCCCGTCCGGCCGATCTCCAGCGCCTGCTCACGGTCGACGAGCTGCGGCATCGCGGTGAGGTCGGCGCCGACGCAGAAAACGTACGGCTTGCCGGTGACCGCCACGAAGGCCGGCTCGCCGGCCAGCGCCTCGGTGATCGCCGCATCCAGACCGGCCAGCCCGGCCGGCCCGAGAGTGTTGGGTTTGCGGTGGTCCAGACCGTTGTCCAGGGTGATCAGCGCGGCGGGCCGGTCCAGTCCGGGCACGTGCACCTGCCGGACCAGCGCCCGGGTGACCACCTCGTCGGGATTGTGCAGCATCAGTTCTCGTCTCCCTGCTCTGCCGGGCCGGTCCAGGCCGGGTTCTCCCAGATGACCGAGCCGCCCATGCCGATGCCGATGCACATGGCGGTCAGCCCGTAGCGCACCTCGGGATGTTCGGCGAACTGCCGGGCCAGCTGGGTCATCAGCCGTACGCCGGAGGAGGCCAGCGGGTGCCCGATGGCGATGGCGCCACCCCACGGGTTGACCCGTGGGTCGTCGGCGTCGACGCCGAAGTGGTCGAGGAAGGCCAGCACCTGGACGGCGAATGCCTCGTTCAGCTCGAACAGGCCGATGTCGTCGATGCCCAGCCCGGCCAGCCGCAGGGCCTTCTCGGTCGCTGGGATCGGGCCGACGCCCATCACCTCCGGCTCCACGCCGACGAAGCCGTACGAGACCAGCCGCATCGCCACCGGCAGACCCAGCTCACGGGCCACGTCCTCGGCGGCGACCACGCTGGCGGTCGCGCCGTCGTTGAGCCCGGCGGCGTTGCCGGCGGTGACCCGCCCGTGCGGCCGGAACGGGGTCTTGAGAGTGGCCAGCTTCTCCAGGGAGGTCTCCCGGGGTGCCTCGTCGACGGTGGCCAGCCCCCAGCCGGCCTCCGGGTCGCGGACCGCCACCGGGACCAGGTCGGGCTGCAGCTTGCCGTTGGCGTACGCCTTGGCGGTCTTGACCTGGGAGGCGAGGGCGAAGGCGTCGGCGCGTGCCTTGGTGATGCCGGGCAGCCGGTCGTGCAGGTTCTCTGCGGTCGCGCCCATGATCAGCGCGGACGGGTCGACCAGCTTCTCGGCCAGGATGCGCGGGTTGGGGTCGACGCCTTCGCCCATCGGGTGCCGGCCCATGTGTTCGACCCCGCCAGCGATCGCCACGTCGTAGGCGCCCATCGCGATGCCGCCGGCCACCGAGGTGACCGCAGTCATCGCGCCGGCGCACATCCGGTCGATGGCGAAGCCGGGCACCGTCTTGGGTAGCCCGGCCAGGAGCGCGGCGGTGCGACCGATGGTGAGCCCCTGGTCCCCGGTCTGGGTGGTCGCCGCGATGGCTACCTCTTCGACCCGGTCGGGGGGTAGTTGCGGGTTGCGCCGCAGCAGTTCGCGGATGCAGCGGATGACGAGATCGTCGGCGCGGGTGTGGGCGTACATCCCGCCGGCTTTGCCGAACGGGGTACGGACGCCGTCGACGAAGACGACGTCCCGGACTTCACGCGGCACGATGGGGCCTCCTTGCCGGCCTGGATACGCGGGGCAGACCTCCATGCTACTTGTCGGTAACAAATGTCGACCGGTGCCCCTGGTGTGGCCCGGGCCACACCAGGGGCACCGGTCGGGAGTCTCCTCCGGCGGATCGGTCCGATCCGGCTCCGGTACCGTGATTGTCAATCGTGTGCCACCGCCCGCACCGGACATTCGCGACCCGCCGGACGGGCGACGGACGACCAACCCCAGACGGACGACAATCCAACAGAGGAGACACGGTGAAGGTTCTGATCGCCGGAGGCGCGGGCTTCATCGGCAGTACGATCGCCTCCGCGTGCCTTGACGACGGCATCGAGCCGGTGGTGCTGGACAACCTGAGCACCGGGCGAATTGAGTTCACCCGCGACCGGATCTTCTACCAGGGCGACATCGCCGACGGTGCCCTGATCGACCGGATCTTCGCCGAACACCCGGACATCCGTGCGGTGGTGCACGCCGCGGCGCTGATCGTGGTGCCCGAATCGGTCGCCGAACCGCTGCGCTACTACCGGGAGAACGTCGCGAAGTCGATCGACTTCATCGAGCACGTGGCCCGCAACGGAGCCGAGCGGTACCTGTTCAGCTCCTCGGCGTCGATCTACCGGCCGGGTGCGGACTTCTCCGTCGACGAGTCCTCGCCGCTCGAGCCGACCAGCCCGTACGCGCGGACCAAGGCGGTGATGGAGATGCTGCTCGCCGACTGCGCCGCCGCCATGCCGCTGCGGGCGCTGTCGCTGCGCTACTTCAACCCGATCGGCGCTGACCCGCAGCTGCGCACCGGCCTGCAGATCCGCCAGCCCACCCACGTCCTCGGCAAGCTGATCACCGCCGTGCAGACCGGGGCCGAGTTCACCATCACCGGGGTCGACTGGCCCACCCGTGACGGCTCGGGAATCCGCGACTACATCCACGTCTGGGACCTGGCCCGGGCGCACGTGCAGGCGTTGCGCCATTTCGACGAGATTCTGCCGGTCGGCGCCGACCGCCGCTACGAGGTGCTCAACCTCGGCACCGGCGACGGCACCACGGTGCGTGAGTTCGTCGAGGCCTTCCGCTCAGTGGTCGACCAGCCGCTGCGGGTCCGGGAGACCGGGCCCCGCCCCGGGGACGCCGCCGGCTCGTACACCCGCAGCGTACGGGCGCGTCGGCTGCTCGACTGGAAGCCCGAGCTGTCCATCGCCGACGGCATCCGGCACTCGTTGGCCTGGTCGGCGCGGCGGGACCAGGTGCTCGACGACTGAGCACGGCGTCCGGCCGCGTCGACAGCGACCTTAATCGTGACGTTCCTGGCGACCCGCCGCGGCGGCCTACCGCGGCGGGTCCCGCAGCGCGGCGCTCAGCTCCGCCACGATCAGCGACACCTGCCAGGTGCGGGCACCGAACCCCTGCAACGTCGCCGCCACCGACTCGTCGCTGATCTCCTCTGGCGGAGTCCAGGCGAGCCGGCGGACCGAGTCCGGCGCGATCAGGTTCTCCGGCGGTAGCAGGTTCGCCGCGGCCGTGCGGATCACCACCTCCCGGCAACGGGCCAGCCGTGCCGCGGCCGCCGGATCCCGTTCCGCCCAGCGGTGCGGCGGGGGAGGGCCGTCGAGCGGGGGCGTGGTCGGCAGGGCGTCGTCGGGCAGGGCGCGGGCGACGTCCAGCGCGTCCAGCCAGATCCCCGCCAACCGCCGGACCGAGCGGCCGTTGAAGCCAGGCAACGCCAGCAGGGCCCGCTCGTCCCGGGGGTCGAGTTCGGCCGCCGCGATGATCGCCGAATCCGGCAGCACCCGGCCCGGTGCCGAATCGCGGCGGGCGGCGACGTTGTCCCGAGCCTGCCACAACGCGCGTACCCGGGCCTGGGCCCGCGCTCCGCGCACCCGGTGGATGCCGGAGGTCCGCCGCCACGGCTCCGGCCGCACCCGGGTCGGCTGGCTGCCCCAGGCGACCAGGGCGGCGAACTCCTCGGCCGCCCACTGCTGCTTGCCCTGGCGTTCCAACTCCAGGGCGAGTACGTCCCGCAGCTCGACCAGCAGTTCGACGTCGAGCGCCGCGTAGGTCAGCCACGACTCCGGAAGCGGGCGGGTCGACCAGTCGGCGGCGGAGTGGTGCTTCTCCAACGAGAAGCCGAGCAGCGCCTCGGTCAGCGCGGCCAACCCCACCCGCTCGTAGCCGGCCAGCCGGGCGGCCAACTCGGTGTCGAACAACCGGCGTGGGCGCAACCCGACATCGGCCAGGCAGGGCAGATCCTGGCTGGCGGCGTGCAGCACCCATTCGGCATCGGCGATCGCGGCGTCGAGCACGCCCAGCTCAGGCAGCGGCAGCGGGTCGATCAGCGCCGTACCGGCACCCGCCCGGCGTAGCTGCAGCAGATAGGCGCGTTGGGTGTATCGGTATCCGGAGGCGCGCTCGGCGTCGATGGCGACCGGACCGGAGCCGGCAGCGAACCGGGCAACGGCCTCGGCGAGAGCGTCGTCGTCGGCCACCGGTGCAGGGGTGCCGTCGCGGGGAGCGGTCAGCGCAACGGGCCCGCCGGGCGAGGAGTCGGACCCCCCGCCATCGGACGCCGGCGGCTGCGCCAGCGGGTGGTGCGGCTCGCTCCCTGCTGGGCGTTGCGCGGTCCGACGGCGCAGGGGGGATTCGTCGGTCACCTGACAACCCTAGTGCCCGGCCTGCCGCCGGCCGCACGAGGTGTCACCGGCGCGTCGGCTCCGAGCCGGGCCGAGTTGACCGGCGACACCCCGGTGAGGTGTCCAGCGGGTGGCAATCGTGTATCACCGGGCGAGAGGTGACGACAAACACCGTACTGCCCGGTACGGTCGTATCGCCGCTCAGCGGCAGGTGGGCCGGCTGCCGCGGTGAAGGAGAGGCTGCCACGATATGACCAGTGGGTACGACGATCCACGCTCCGTCGCTGTCCCCGACGACGCGGGCCCGCGACATGCCGCGCCGGAGGCGCATACGCCGCCGGCGGCCCGCACCGTCGAGGACGCCTACGTCGCCGAGAAGGCTCCTGCCGCCGGCGAGCCGCCATCCGCTCCCGAGGCGTCGATGTCTTGGTCGCCGGCCGGCGCGACCTCGGACCGCCCGGGCTCGTGGGCGCCGCCGGCCGACCAGCTCCGCCGGGTCACCTCGGCCCGGCGGGGATGGCCAGGGGCGACCGCGCTGCTGCTGGTCCTGCTCCTGGCCGGCCTGGCGGGTTTCCAGACGTACCAGATCCGCCAGTTGACCACCCGACTCGCCGAGGTCGACCAGCGGCTGACCCGGGCGCAGGGAGCCGACGCCGACCGCTTCGATCTGGTCGAGGCGCGCGCCGCCGAGCTGGAACGGCAGGTCGGCGCGGCCTTCGACCCCGAGGCGATCGCCACGGCGGTGCTGCCCAGCGTCTTCCGGGTCAGCGCCGGGCGGTTCACCGGCACGGCCTTCGCAGTGGGCGAGTCAGCCGACGGCGGCACCAATCTGCTGACCAACTATCACGTCGTCGAGCCCAGCTATCTGGCCGGCAACCGGCGGGTCTTCCTGGAGCGCGACGGTGAACGAATTGAGGCCGCGGTCGTCGCGGTGGACGAGGACAGCGACGTGGCGCAGCTGCGGACCGACCGTTCCTTCCCCGGCCTGCCGCCAGCTCCCGACGAGGTCAAGTCCGGTCAGCAGATCGTGGTCGTCGGGGCCCCGCTCGGGCTCGTCGACTCGGTGACCACCGGGGTGGTCAGCGCGTTGCGGGACGCCGACGACAGCACCGGCCCGGTCATCCAGTTCGACGCTCCGATCAACCCCGGCAACTCGGGCGGGCCGGTGATCAACAGCGGCAAGCAGGTGGTGGGCATCGCCACCGCGAAGGCCCGCGACGCAGAGGGGATCGGACTGGCTGTGCCTATCAGTACCGCCTGCGACGTGTTCGAGATCTGCTGACCGGGTCAGGCCGTGCCGGCCGACCGCCGCCGGCCCGGCAGCACCGTCACCCCCGGCGGCGGCAGACCGGCGGTCGACGCCAGTAGGGCACACCAGGCCCTCAGATGGGCATCGAGCCCAGTGGTCGACGGCGTCCACGAGGCGCGGATCTCGATGTCGCCACCCGCAGGCGGGCCGGCCAGCTCGCCGAACCGGGTGGAGCAGGTCTGGGTGACCGTGCCGCCCAGCGCGCCGTAGGCCGCCCCGTGGACCTCCAACGCATCGGTCAACCAGGTCCAGCCGACGGTCGGCAGCAGCGGGTCCGCGACCAGGTCAACCTCCAAGTCCGCGGTGACGTAGGTCACCAGGCGCAGAGTGCCCTGCCAGGCGTCGTGTCCGTCCGGGTCGTGCAGCAGGACCAACCGCCCGGTGGCCACCTCGTCCGAGCCACGTAGCACCGTGGCGCTCAACGCGAACGCGTAGGGGGCCAGCCGCTGGGGGGCGCCGACCTCCTCGATCTGGATTTCCTCCCGGGGGGTCACCGCGCGCAGTCCGGCGACGGCGCGGTGGAACGCCTCGGGCAACGCGGTAAGGGGGGCCATGGCCAAAAGCCTAGGCCGCGCTCCCACCAGATGGGGATCGGCGCGCCGGGGTCCAGTGGCGGTGACCGCGACGACAGCGTTTCGCCGGCCAAGGACCGGATCGGGGCGGCGGCTGCAAAACAGCCGTGCAGCCGTGACACCATAGGCGCCGATGACCACGACGACGCCGGGCAACGCCGCCCACGACGCGACACCCGACACACCCGCGCGGGCCCCGAACCCGGCGGGACCGCTGGCCACCTCCGCCTTCGTCCGGGCCTGCCGCCGGGAACCGGTGCCGCACACGCCGGTGTGGTTCATGCGCCAGGCCGGTCGTTCGCTGCCCGAGTACCGCCAGCTGCGCAGCGGCATCGGCATGCTGGAGTCCTGCCGGCGGCCGGACCTGGTCGCCGAGATCACCATGCAGCCAGTACGGCGGCACGGCGTGGACGCCGCGATCCTGTTCAGCGACATCGTCGTCCCGGTGGCGGCGGCCGGCGTAGAGTTGGAGATCGTCGCCGGCACCGGGCCGGTCATCGCCGAACCGGTCCGCAGCGCCGCCGACGTCGGTCGGCTTCGTCGGATCACCCCGGATGACATCGGCTTCGTCGACGAGGCGGTTCGGCTGCTCGTCGCCGCGCTCGGTGAGACTCCGCTGATCGGGTTCGCGGGTGCGCCGTTCACCCTGGCCAGCTACCTGGTCGAAGGCGGACCGTCACGTACCCACGGGCGGACCAAGGCCCTGATGTACGGCGATCCGAAGACCTGGCACGCGCTCTGCGCCCGGCTCGCCGAGATCACCCTGGAGTTTCTCCGGGTGCAGGTCGCGGCGGGCGTCGCCGCGATCCAGCTGTTCGACTCCTGGGCCGGGACGCTCTCCGAGGCCGACTACCGTCGGCACGTCCTGCCGCACTCCGCGGCGGTGCTGCACGGCCTGGCCGACGCCGGAGTGCCCCGGATCCATTTCGGAGTGGGGACCGCCGAACTGCTCAAAGCGATGGGCGAGGCCGGCGCGGACGTGGTCGGGGTGGACTGGCGTACCCCGCTGGACGCTGCGACCGCGCGGATCGGCCCGGACCGTGCCGTGCAGGGCAACCTCGACCCGTGTCTGCTGCTAGCGCCGTGGCCGGTGGTGCGCACCGAGGTCCGGCGGGTACTGGCCGACGGGCTCGCCGCCCCCGGACACGTGTTCAACCTCGGTCACGGGGTGCTGCCGGAGACCGACCCCGACGTGCTGACCAGGGTCGTCGACCTGGTGCACGAGACGTCGCAGCGCTGACCCGCGTCACACCCGGGTAGGCCCGGCCGGCGGGCCCGACCGCCCGGGTGGCAAGGTGACGGTATGCAGCAACCGTGGCGGATCGCCGTGGTGGGTGGCGGGATCGCCGGGCTGGCCGCGGCGTTGCGGCTGCGCGACCGGGCACCCGCCGGGACCCGGATCACGGTCTACGAGCAGTCCGACGAGCTGGGCGGCAAGCTGCGTACCAGGGAATTCGCCGGGCTGCCGGTGGAACGCGGTGCCGAGGCGTTCCTGATGCGGGATCCGGCCGGCGGCGACTCCGCCGCGGTCGTGCTTGCCCGCCGGGTCGGCCTCGGCGACCACCTGCGGCACCCGGCGGTCGGCCAGGCGGCGCTGGCCCGGGACGGACGGTTCGTTCCGCTACCCGCCGGGACGCTGATCGGCGTGCCCGGCGACCTCGCGGCGGTGGCCCGGGTGGCCCGCGCCGAACCGGAGCGCGACGCCGACCAGGGCCGGCCGTTGCTGCAGCCGGACGAGGACGTCGCCGTCGGTGAGCTGGTCCGTCGGCAGCTGGGTGACGAGGTCGTCGAGCAACTGGTCGACCCGATGCTCGGCGGGGTGTACGCGGGTCGGGCCGACACCTTGTCGTTGGCCACCACCATCCCCGGACTGGCGACGGCGGCCCGCACGGAACACACCCTGGTCGCGGCGGTCCGGGCGGCGCTGGCCGCCCGGCCACCGGCGGCCGGCGCGCCGGTGTTCGCCACCGTCGACGGCGGGCTGAGCCGGCTGGTGGCGGCGGTCCGGGCCGCGTTGTCGGCCGCCGACGGGGCAGCCGAGGTCCGGTTGCGGACCTCGGCGGTGGTACGGGAGTTGGCCGCCTCGGCGGCCGGCTGGCGGTTGACGGTCGGGCCGACCCGCGGCGCCGAGCGGGTGGACGTCGATGCGGTGGTGCTGGCGGTGCCGGCCCGGCCGGCGGCCCGGCTGCTCGCCGCGGTGGACGCCGCCGCGGCGGTCCGGGTCGGTGCGCTCGAGTACGCCAGCATCGCCCTGGTCACCCTGGCGGTGCCGCAGCTGCAGCTGCCGGAGATCTCCGGCTTCCTGGTGCCGGCGACCGAGCGGACCATTACCAAGGCCGTCACCCTGTTCAGCACCAAGTGGGCCCAGCTGCGACGGTCGGACGGGCTGGCCGTGGTCCGTGCCTCGGTCGGCCGCCACGGCGACGAGCGGCTACTGCAACGCTCCGACGACGAACTGGTCGACGCCGTGCGTGCGGAGCTGACCCGGCTCACCGGCGTCCGGCAGCCGGCCTCCGTGCAGTCGCACGTGCAGCGGTGGGGTGGCGCGCTGCCGCAGTACCCGCCGGGACACCTGAGCCGGGTGGCTGCGGCCCGTCGGTCGCTGCGGTCCGCCGGGCACCGGCTGGCGTTGGCCGGCGCGGCGTACGACGGTATCGGCATCCCGGTGTGCGTGCGGTCCGGCGAGAACGCCGCCGATGAGATCCTGACTAAATTGGAAGGGGAACGCCGATGAGCGGCGACGAGCAGACCAATGCGGCACGGTTGCGTGAGCTGAACTCGACGATCCGGTACACCATGTGGTCGGTGTTCCGGGTCGCCGAGCGGCTGCCGGCGCTGCGCGGCGACATGATCGGTGAGGTCGAGTCGCTGATCGGCGAGCTGACCGCCAAGGACGTCACGGTCCGGGGCACCTACGACGTCGCCGGGCTGCGGGCCGACGCCGACATCATGATCTGGTGGCACGCGGCGGACAGCGACGAGCTGCAGGACGCGTACGGGCGGTTGCGCCGTACGGCGTTGGGCCGCCACCTCGCTCCGGTCTGGTCCCAGCTGGCGCTGCACCGCCCGGCCGAGTTCAACAAGAGTCATGTGCCGGCGTTCCTGGGGGGCGAGCCGGCCCGGGCGTACATCTGCGTGTACCCGTTCGTTCGCTCGTACGAGTGGTACCTGCTGCCGGAGGCGGAGCGGCGAGCGATGCTGGCCGAGCACGGGCAGATGGCCCGGCCGTATCCGGACGTCCGGGCGAACACCGTCGCATCCTTCGCACTCGGCGACTACGAGTGGATACTCGCCTTCGAAGCCGACGAACTACACCGGATCGTCGATCTGATGCGCGACCTGCGGGCCTCGTCGGCGCGGCGGCACGTCCGCGCGGAGGTGCCGTTCTTCACCGGACGGAACCGTACCGTCGCCGACCTGGTCGCAAATCTGCCCTGACGTTTCCCGGGGGCCGGCCCGGGTACCTATCCACTGCCCCCCGAGGTTGCCCGGTCAGCCGACCGGGTCGACCGGACCGGAGAAGGACCACTCATCTGATCCGGAGGAGGGTGTGATGAGTACGCAAGCTCCGACCCGCAACACCACCGCCGTGAACCGGCCGATGACCGGGCAGCCGATGGCCGACGGCCAGGCACACCAGATGGACATGAACGCTGGGACGCGCCCGGCGATCACCCCGGGCACCGAGACGAAGTCGGCGTTCCGCAGCACCGAGTTCTACGTCTACCTGATCGCGGTCGCCGGCGTACTGCTGGCCTCCCAGGTGATCAACCCGGACATCGATGGCGTGCAGGGTACCGCCGGTGGCGGGGACCCCTTCCCGGCCAGCACCGCATGGCTGTACGTCGCGCTGCTGACCATCGGTTACGTGGTCAGCCGAGGGCTGGCCAAGGCCGGCAGCGCCTGGCGGAACTCGGGTGAGCGACAGCGCTGACCCGTGCAGGGCCGCCGACCCGGTGACGGGTATGGCGGACCGGGCCGGCGGCCGCGGTGGACACGTCCATCCGGTCGCCGGTCTTCGCGTGGACCGCCCGGTCGGTCAGGTCCCGCGTCGGTCAGGTCCCGCCGAGTGCACCGCACCGACCGGATCTGCCGCACGGCGCATCGGTGCGTGCCAGATGCCGTCCTCGAGGTACTCCGGTCCGACGACGACGAACCCGTACCGCGCGTACAGCCCGGTCAGGTGGGCCTGGGCGTCGAGCACGCAGGGCCGTCCGGCGGCGAGCCGCAACGCCGCCTCGACGAGCCGACCGGCGTGACCCCGGCCGCGTTCGGTCGCGGCGACGGCCACCCGGCCGATCCTGGCCGTGGGCTCCGCGCCGCCGCCTGGTTCGTCGAGCAGCCGTAGGCAGGCCACCACCGTGTCACCCCGGGACAGCCACAGTTGGCGGGCGTCCGGCTCGATGTCGCGGCCGTCCAGCTCCGGGTACGCGCACCGCTGCTCCACCACGAACACGTCGACCCGTAGCTTGAGCAGCTGGTACAGCACCAACGGCGGCAGTTCGGCGGTGTGCGCGACGTGCTGCGTCAGGCCAGTTTTGGGGGGCACGCCGACGGATGATACGCGGCTCAGCCCGGCCGGCTGCCGACCGCGTCGCGGACCTCGGCACCCTGCTCCTGGTCAACTGCCCGGGCACAGTGGGCGCAGCAGAAGAACCGTCCGGACACCTCGACCCCGTGCCCGACAATCTTGCACTGGCAGTGCTCGCAGATCGGCGCGAGCAGTTGGATCGCGCACTCGAACGAGTCAAAGGTGTAGGTGTCCCCGCTGACCGTCCGAATGTCGAACGCCAGCCAGTAGTCGTTGCCGCAGACCTCACAGGTCGCCATCGTGCTCCTCCCAACGTCAGCCTCATTCGCAGGGTGCGGCATCGGGGAGGCCCGGAACGGGCGAATCGCCGAAATGCTGTGACCGAAATGCTGGGACATGCGCGAGGGAGCGGGGTGGGCCGTCAACTCCGGGTGGCGTCGGTCGCCGGCTCCAGCCGCAGCGCTACCGAGTTCATGCAGTAGCGGGCGTTGCGGGGGGTGTACCGCTCGCCGTCGAACCGGTGCCCGAGGTGCGAGTCGCAGGTGGCGCAGCGCACCTCGGTGCGGACCATGCCGTGCGAGCGGTCCTCGATGTAGCGCACCGACCCGGGCAGCGCCTCGTCGAAGCTCGGCCAGCCACAGTGCGAGTCGAACTTGGTGTCACTGGTGAACAGCGGCGTGTCGCAGGCCCGGCAGTGGTACGTGCCGACCGTCGTGGTCTCGACGTACTCGCCGGACCAGGGTGCCTCGGTGCCGGCCTGACGCAGCACCCGGAACTCCTCGGGGTTGAGCCGCGCCCGCCACTGCTCGTCGGTACGGGGCAGGGACGTCATCTCGTCTGTCATGGTCACTACGGTACGGCGGTACGGCACCGCCGGCCGCCGATCACCGGCCGGCTGGCCTAAGGTCGAGGGGTGACAGGGCAGAGCCGGAGTTTCCGGGCCGCGACCACCGTCGAAGTGGCCGGCCACCAGGTGCGGCTGAGTAGCCCGGACCGGGTGTGCTTCCCCGGGCCGGGGTACACCAAGCGGGACGTGTTCGACTACTACCTGGCCGTCGGCGACGGCATCCTGCGCGCGCTGCGCGACCGTCCCACCACGCTGCAGCGGTTCCCGGACGGCGTCGACGGCGAGATGTTCTTCCAGAAGCGCGTGCCGGCCCGGGGCGTGCCGCCGTGGCTGCGTACCGCCGAGATCAAGTTTCCCAGTGGCCGTACCGCCGACGAACTCTGCCCGGCGGATCTGGCCCACGTCGCCTGGGCCGCGCAGATGGGCACCGTGGTGTTCCACCCCTGGCCGGTCCGGTCCGGTGACGTGGACCGGCCGGACGAGCTGCGGATCGATCTGGACCCGCAGCCGGGTACCGACTTCGCCGACGCGGTGGCGGCCGCGGGCGAGGTCCGGGCGATCCTCGACGAGCTCGGTGCCACCGGGTACCCGAAGACCTCCGGCGGCCGCGGGGTGCACGTCTACCTGCGGATCCAGCCGCGCTGGCTGTTCACCGAGGTCCGTCGGGCGGTGATCGCGTTCGCCCGCGAGGTGCAGCGCCGTCGGCCCGACCTGGTCACCACGTCCTGGTGGAAGGAGGAGCGAGGGCGAAAGGTCTTCATCGACTACAACCAGATGGCCCGGGACCGGACCATTGCCTGTGCCTACTCACTGCGGGCGAACCCCCGCGCCACCGTCTCCACCCCGGTCACCTGGGACGAGTTGACCCGGGCCGAGCCGGACGACTTCGACCTGCGCACCGTACCGCCGCGGCTGGCCGCCGTCGGTGACCCGCACGCCGGGATCGACGACTCGCCGTGGGACATCACCCCGCTGCTGGAGTGGGCCGACCGGGACGACCGCGACGGCGCCGGTGACCTGCCGTACCCGCCGGACCATCCGAAGATGCCCGGCGAGCCGATGCGGGTGCAGCCGTCCCGGGCCCGCCCGGTGCCCGGCGGCTGACCCGCCCAGGTCCGGCCACGTCCGCCCGGGTCTGAGGTCAGGACGAGCATTTCAGGCCGTCGTCGGGCACCGTCAGATCGATCAGGTACGCGTCCACCACGTCGGCCACGCAAGCCACGTGCGGGTACGCCGTGTGCCCGTCGCCCTCGTGGGTCACCAGCACGCCGGTGCCGAGCGACTCGGCCAGCCGTGGTGCCTGCTCGTACGGGGTGGCCGGATCACCGGTGGTGCCGACGACGAGGATCGGCGCGGCACCGACCGCAAGACCGACCGGGTACGGGTCGGCCGCGACCGGCCAGTTGGCGCAGGCCAGCAGGCCGACGGCGAGCGCCGGACCGAACGTCGGATGCTGCCGGCGCCACTGCTGCTGCAGCTGCCGGATCTCGTCGGTGCCCAGCGGCACAGCGGCGTCGGCGCAGTTGACCGCAAGGTTGGCGGTGAACAGGTTGCCGTACCGGCCGTCGTCGCCGCGACCGGTGTAGCCGTCGGCGAGGTCGAACACCGGGCCCGGGTCGCCGTCGCCCAGCTCAGCCAGCGCCCGGCCCAGCCGTGGCCAGCCGCTGCGGTCGTACAGCGAGGCGACCACGGCGTAGAAGATCCAGCCGGCGGTGGCCGCCCGGCCGTCCGCCCCGGTGACCGGGCCCTGCCGGGCCCGGTCCATCGCCGCGGCCAGCGTGCCGGCCGGGTCGGCGCTGATCGGGCAGTCCGCCGGTGCGCCGGAACACCACCGCCCGAAGGCGGCGAACGCCCGTTCGAAGCCGGCGGCCTGGCTCAGTGACCCGGCGACCGGGTCCTGCCCCGGGTCGATCGCGCCGTCGAGCACCAGCGCGCGGACCCGGTGCGGGAACAGGTGCGCGTAGGTGGCTCCCAGCAGGCTCCCGTACGAGTAGCCGAGGAAGGTCAGCTGCTCGTCGCCGACCGCCGCCCGCACCGCGTCCAGATCCCGGGCGGTCTGATGGGTGGAGTACGCGGTGAGCCGCTCGCCGTAGCGCGCCGCGCAGCCGGCCGCGATCCGTTGACCGAGCGCGGCGGCCTCGGCGAAGGCGGCCGGGTCACGGGGATCCGGGTCCGCCCCGAAGGTGGCGTCCCAGTCGCTGTCGTCGACGCAGTCGACGGGGTCGGAGCGGCCGGCTCCGCGCGGGTCGAAGCCGACCAGGTCGAACCGGCGCAGCACCGTCTCCGGTAGGCCGCCGAGCCGTTCGCCGAGCGCCAACCGGGCGGCGGCGTCCACCCCGGAGACACCGGGCCCGCCTGGGTTGACCACCAGTGTGCCGATGCGGTCCTGCTGCCGGGCCGACCGGGCCCGGATCAGCGCGACCGAAAGGGTGCCGGCGGTGGGACCGGCGGCCCAGTCGACCGGTACGTCGATCGTGGCGCAGTCGTAGCGCAGCCCGTCGGGTGGTGGGCCGTACCGCTGCGTGGTCGACTCCGGGCAGGGCTGCCAGTGCGGCGGTGGGTCGGGCCCGCCGGTCGCCCCGGGGTCGGGCCGCGCCGCCGTGCACCCGGTCAGGCCGACCAGCGAACCAACCACGACGGCCGCGACGACAGGCTGCCAGCGGCGCCGGCTCGTGGGCAGCCAGCGGCGCCGGCTCACTGCTGGCTGGTCGGGTCGCCGGCCAGCACCTGGTCCACGTCGAACCGGACCGGTCGGTCCAGCTGGTCGTACCGGCAGGAGGCCGGCTCCCGGTCGGTACGCCAGCGTTGGAACCGTGCGGTGTGCCGGAACCGGTCGCCCTCCATCGCGTCGTAGGCGACCTCGGCGACCAGCTCGGGCCGCAGCGGCTGCCACTCGAGGTTCTTGCCGCCGCTCCACCGGCTCGGGGCGCCCGGAATCCGTTGGCCGGAGCCGTCGTCACCCGACCCCCACGGGTGGTCCGCGGCAGTGGTGCGCAACGGCGCCAGCTCGTCGACGAGCTCCGCGCGCCGGGCGGCGGTGAACGACGCAGACACGCCGACGTGGTGCAGTACCCCGGCGTCGTCGAAGAGCCCGAGCAGCAGTGACCCGATCACCTGGCCGGACTTGTGCCAGCGGAAGCCGGCGACGACCACGTCGGCGGTCCGCCCGTGCTTGACCTTGAACATCGTCCTTTTCCCGGGCTCGTAGCGCAGCTCGGCCGGCTTGGCGATGACGCCGTCGAGGCCGGCGCCTTCGAAGATCTCGAACCAGCGGCGGGCGGTGTCCGGGTCGGTGGTCACCGGGGTCAGATGCACCGGTGCGGTGACCGCCGCCAGCGCGTCGGTCAGCCGGGCCCGGCGGGTGGTGAACGGCTCGTCGAGCAGCACCTCGTCGCCCAGCGCCAGCAGGTCGAAGGCGACGAAGGAAGCCGGGGTCTGCTCGGCGAGCAGCCGCACCCGGGAGGCCGCCGGATGGATCCGTTGGCCGAGCAGGTCGAAGTCGAGCCGGGACCGCCCGGTCTCCGGCCGGATCACCACCAACTCGCCGTCCACCACGCTCCGGGGCGGCAACTGCTGCCGGGCCTGCTCGATGACCTCGGGAAAATACCTGGTCAGCGTCTTTCCGCCGCGACTGGCCAGCTCGACCTGATCACCGTCACGGAAGATGACACAGCGGTAGCCGTCCCACTTGGGCTCGTAGCTCATCCCGGCGGCGACCGGCAGCGTCGCGACCGGTTTCGCCAGCATCGGCTCGATCGGTAGGGCGATCGGGAAAGTCACCCACCCAGTGAACCATCCCGGTCCGACGATCCGCCGGACCGCCGGCCGAGGACGACTAGCGGGACCACCGGACCACGGCACGGACCCGGCGCAACATCGGCCGGACCGGGCGGACCAGCCACGGGAGGCGGCGTGCCGCGCGCCGGTACAACGGCTGGGCCGCCGTCCGCAGCTGCTGACGGGTCGTGTCGAGCTCCGCCCGGGCGGAGCGCAGTTGCTGTTCGAGCTCGGCGAGCCGGGCTGCGGTGATCGTCGCCATCAACTCGTGACCGGTGACCGGTTCGCTGCGGCCGTCCTCGCCGCGTACCAGCCAGGGGCGGTCGCCGTAGACGTCGATCTGATGGCCGGCCAGCGGTACGCCGGCCTTCTCCAGCCCGTCCGGGAACTGCTCGGCGAACATCGCCCGGCAGTGTTTCGCCTGGTCGGCCGAGGTGGCCAGGATCAGCTTGTTGGGCACCAACACGGCGGGCACCAGGCTGCCGCCGTCGCCGAGGTAGCTGAACAGGCCGGTGATCACGCCGAGCCAGTGCCGGTTGAGTACGTCGTCGAGTACCACCAGCCCGTGGTCGACCACGGTCCGTTCGGCGATTCGCAGGTCGCTCACCGTGATCTGGTCGGTGTGGCCACCGTCGATGGAGAAAATCCGGAAGCGGCGCCCGGCGGCGACGAAGCCGGCCTGCTCCAGGTCGAGACTCGACGACTGCACGATGTCGACGTTGTCGCCGGCGCCGTAGGTCGCGAGGTTCTGCTCGAAGATGTCCCGGTCACCGCGTCCGGACTGGTCGAGGTTGGCAGCCTGGTCGTCGAAGACGTCGATGGCGACCGCCCGCTGATCCGCTGGCGCATCCAGGGCGAGGCACAGGAACGATTTGCCGTGGTGAATGCCGATCTCGGCCACGTCGCCGCTCACCCCGGCCCCGCGCTGAGCGGCCTCCACGCCGCTGAGGTACACCGCGGTCGAGACGTTCAGCCAGCCCTTGACCTGGTGCAGACCGGTCCGCAGGTAGCTGGCGGTCCGCTCGGGCAGGACCGGTGTGAACGCTGTCATGGTGGCAGACCATACCGCTGATTACCGCAGCGACAGACGGTCGATCGGAGGACAATCCAGGTGACCGCACCGGCCGTCCTGGTCGGTGTCCTGCTCCGCTCGTCGGCGCCGTCCCGGCGACCGTACGGGAAAGGCGGATCGCGTGCCCAGCTTCACCTATCCGCAGGCCGGCGCCACCGCCGTGCTGCGCGACCAGACCGGATCGGTCCGGCACTCCGTACCGCCGCTGCCGGCGGGCTACCGCCATCTGCGGTCTTGTCGCCGGCTGCGGCCGGGCAGCTTCCCGGCGGCGGCCGAGGCGGTGCTCACCTGGCGGATGCACCGGGCCGCCGGTGCCCGGGTGACGGCGTCGGCTCCCCGCGCCGAGACCGGTGTGCTGGTGACGGTCGGTCTCGGCGTCGGGCCGCTGCGGATCGCCGCGCCGTGCGCGGTGGTGTGGGCGGTCGACGAGCCGGACCTCGCCGGATTCGCGTACGGCACCCTGCCCGGCCATCCGGCCAGTGGCGAGGAGGCGTTCCTGGTGCACCGCGACGGCGACCGGGTGTGGCTGTCGGTGGTGGCGTTCAGCCGGCCGGTGGCGCCGATCATGCGGCTGGCCGGCCCACTGGGTGCGCTGGCACAGCGGGCCTACGCCCACCGGCTGGGCACCGCGCTGCGCCGGCTCACCCGCTGACCGCCGACGGCACGCCGGCCGGCGACGGGTCAGTAGGCGGCGAAGGAACGGACCGGGGCCCGGGGCCCGAACCGGGGCGCCCGCACCCCGGCCAGCTCCAGCAGCAGACAGACCCGACCGCGGTGCCCCCGGAACGGCTCCAGTAGTTCGAGCATCCGGGTGTCGGTCCCGCGGGCCTCGCCGGCCAGCGCCCAGGCCACCGTGTTCGGCAGGTGGTAGTCGCCGACGCTCACCGCGTCGGCCGCGCCGAACGCCACCCGGACCACCTCGGCAGCGGTCCACGGGCCGATCCCGGGCAGCGCGGTCAACCGCCGGGTGGCCGTCTGCGGGTCGCCGCTGTCCGACAACCGGTCGGCGACCGCCGCCGCGCCGCACAGGGCCTGCGCCCGTCGTTGCTCGATACCCAGCGGATGCAGCGACCAGTACGGCGCGGCGGCGAGGGCTGCCGGCTCCGGCGCGACCCAGAGGTCAGCGACCGGGCCGGGAGCTGGTGCGCCGTACCGGCGGACCGTCGCAGCGTACCCGCGGTACGCCTCCGCACCGGTGACCTTCTGCTCCAGCACGGCCCGCAGCAACCGGGGGAACACCTGCCCGGTGGCTGGGAGCCGGACGCCGGCGTAGCGGCGGACCACCGCCGTGACGACCGGATGCCGGCGGGCCATGGGCAGGAAACTGGACACGTCGTCGCGGAGCCCGGCGACCGCATCGGCGATGTCGCAGATCTGGCTGGCGCCGGGTCCGTAGCCGGCGGCGACGAGCTCGCCGCCGTGTCGGCACAGCGCCAGGGTCGCCGGCCCGGCCGGGGTACGGGCGGTCCACCAGAAGGTGTCCGCCAGCCACCGGGCGCACGGATCGTGTCGGCCCATCGCCAGCGTCCGTACCGAGCCGGCTAGCTGGTAGCCGGCCGGCGGCCGCAGCACCCGGACCCGCGCCGGTGCGGCCCCGGACGTCCGTCTTTCCACGACCATGCCGGTCACTGTGCCAGCAGCGGCGGACAGCATCGACGCCGGGACGAGTCTGCTGCTCGTCCCGGCGTCGGTTCGCTGGACCCGGGTTACCTTCGGTCACCGCCGATCACCGTCGGCGACGGCCGACCTCATCGGGTGACGACAACCCGGACCACGTCGAAGGCGGGGATCTGGTTGGCCCGCTGCATCATCGGCACCCGGTGCGAGCCGTCGCCGGCCCACGACGCGCACTGGGCGATGCCGGGGCCGGGCAGGCCGGGCACTTCGACGGTGACCTCGTCGGCGCCGGCGCCACCCCGACCGTCCTCGGTGGCTACGAAGAACGCCGGCACCGGGCCAGGTTCGGGAGCGGTGCGGTTGCTGGTCAGCATCCGGCACGCGGTGTGGAAGTGCCCCCGGGTCAGGCCGTCCTCGGTCAGGAACGAGCTTTCCAGGTAGTAGCCGCCCTGCCCGGCCGGCAGGAACCGGTCGCGTACCAGGTTGCGGGTGCTGATCCGCAGGGTGAACGGTTGGTTCGCGCGTACCCGCCCCGGCGACGAGATGATCATCAGCTGCGGGTTGGTGTCCGCGTCGCCGACCTCGCCGAACGCCGTACTTACACACCGCTCACCGTCCTGGAAACCCTCGTGCGGGTCCAACGAACTGTCGGCGCAGTCGTCGCCGAGGATTTCCAACCCGGCCGGCGTGTCGGTCGGATCGTCGGGGGCGGGGGAGTCCTGGCACTGGTCCGGGCCGCGCTGGCCGTCACCCCAGTGGTGCCGTACGCCGTTGCCGTCCACGGTGGTCCCGGTATCCGCCGGATCGACCGACTCGCTCGGGCTTACACAGACCGCGGCGGCCCGGTCGCGACCACGGTCCCGGTCCCGGTCGCCGCGGGTTCCGGCAGACGAGATCTGGGTCACCGCCACCACGCCGCCGAAGACCGCCAACATCGTTGTCACCGCGATGACGCGGTTGCGGGTGCTACCCGCCGATCTGCCCCGGCGTGTCGGCTGGTCACTGGTACGCCTGCGGCGCTGTGGGCTGTTCACGTGGTGCCACCTCTTTCGTCGAACGCCAATTGGTCGTCCGGGTGCAACGCAGTTGGTGATGGCTGTGGTTCGCCACTGCCGTCGACCGTATGGATGTCACTCCACAACAGTCAACAATCCTTAGAGCAACTACGGAACACTTAGGAGGCACTTAACGCGGGCTTTAAGAACCGGCTCGAGGCGCCGGTGGCGGATCCACCGCAAACGAGGCGACGGCCGGCCGCGCCCTCCCTGGCAACGACCGGCCGCCGCGATTCACGGGCGCCCTGAAAGAGTCAGTAGTCGTAGTCGCCCGAGTCCTCAGAGTCACTGTCGAAGCTGTCCGAGTCCTTGCTGTCGTCGAGGCCCTTGATGTTGTCTCGGCCGTCACCGTCCGGCACCGCAATCGGCTTCGGGGTGCCCTCCGGCAGGCACTCCAGGTTCTTCGTGCCGTCCGGCTGCACGACGTACCAGGTGCCGCCGACACCCTGGCCCTTCCAGTCGCCGGGCTTTTCGTCTCCGGCGTAGTAGTAGATCGGCCAACCGTCGATGGTCAGTTGCCGGGTGCCGTCCGGCCGGTTCACCGTGCCGACCAGCTCCTCGTCCACCCCGGACAGAATGGGGTCGCCGTCGGTCAGCGCCGGCGGCCAGATCTTGGCGCAGTCGCCCTCGCAGTTCGAGGTCGCCGGGTCGTTGGAGTCCTCCTCGAAGCGGTAGAGCAGCCAGCCGTCCTCGTCGGTGACGACGTCACCCATCTTGTCGACGGCCTTGCCGACCAGCTCCTTGGTAAGGTCCTCGTCGGCGACCTCGACCGCGATGTCCTCGGTTTCCACCGGCTCGGGCGCGGCCGACGCCGCGTTCGCCGCGTTGACGACTGGCTGGGCCTGAGCGCCGCCAAAGTCGTCCGGGTTGTAACCTGCCGGGGCGCAACCCGGCAACACGAGTGCCGCCAGCGCGCCTGCGACTATGACGGTCCGCTTTCCCAGTGCCACGTGCCCTCCCTCATTCGTCCACATCGGGCTTCATAAAGGAGTACGCAGCGCATCCCGGTTTGGATCGGTAATGCCGAGTGCACAATTTCACAGCCCGGCGTTGAACCGGGTCGTCGTGTCCTGCGTGCGGCCGGCCGCCGTCATGCCCATCAGGAGCAGAATGCACCGGTTACGGGTCAGCGGCAAACACGTGACGACTGCCAGAGACAGAACAGCCCGCGGGTATCCGTTAATTCGGACACCCACGGGCTGCGCGTACGTCGGATCTGCTGGCGCAGATATCGCGACGCTCGTTCGTGGCGTACGTCAGGAATGGACTTCGACCCTCCGTCCAGGCCGGTACTGTTCAGACCGGTACGGTAACGATCGCGGTGGCGACCCCGGACTGGTCGACCGCCTGGAACTGAATCCGTTCGATGTCGTCCCGGGGCGCCGCCGTCGACGTGCTCAGCAGCAACGGCGCGGGTTGCTCCGCGGTGCCGTACCCGGCCTCGGGCACCGTCCAGGTGGAGAGCACCTCGGCGGTGCCGGAAGCCCGCAGCACCACGATCCGGCACTGCATCGGACCCGGCACCCGGCGTAGCGCGAACGAAACCTGGGTGCCCCACGCGGCTTCCTCCAGCACCACGTCGGCCTCCACCCCGGTGGTGGGGTCGACCGCGTTGAACTTCTCGCCGGTGACCTCCGGACCACCGACCCCGGACTGCGGATCGACCGGTGACGGGCTGGCCGAGACCGACGTCTGCGGCCCGGCCTGCGGCGTCGCCGAACCATCTGACCAGGCCGACCCGGCGTAGAACGAGAAACCGGTGAGCGTCGCCAGCAGCACGAACCCGGCGGCGATCTGTAGCGGGCGGCCCGCGAACAGCCGTCGGGACCTACCGGCGTGGCCGAGCGGACGGACCTGACCGTGGTCGCGACGCTGGTCGGCGTCGGACCGCAGGGCCGGCCGGATCGGCACCGGTGCGCCGCCGTCGCCGTCGTCCGCCCCACCAGCCCGGTTCACACCGGTGGGGCCGGGCTGAGGGAGGACGGGGCTGTCCTCCAACTGGTCGATGTCTACGGCGGACATCAACCCGACGATCGGAATGAGTGACTCCAGCTCTGCCGCGCAGGCCCAGCAGCCGGCGAGATGCTCCTCGAACCGCTCGACGTCGTCGGCATCGAGTGCGCCGAGCGCGTAGGCTCCGACGTCCCAGTGGGCGGACCGTGTCATTCTGTAACCCCCCGCTGTTGCAGCGCCGTCCGCAGCGCTCGTAGCGCGTAGTAGACCCGCGACTTGGCGGTACCCAGTGGCAGCCCCAGCTCCGCGGCCGCCTCCGGGACCGTGCGGCCGCGGAAGTACGTCTCGACCAGGATCTCCCGGTGCGGCTGGCTGAGCGTGCGCAACGCGTCGGCGACGGTCATCTGCCGCAGCACCTGATCGGTGCCGTCGGACTCGGCGAAGCTCTCCAGATCCCGGTCGTACTCCTCGGTCGGGCGAGCCTTCTCGCTGCGGTGGTCGTCGATCGCGATGCGTCGGGCGACGGTCACCAGCCACGGTCGCAGCGACGCCTGGCCCTGCGCGCCGAGCCGGTGGGCGTTGCGCCACGCCCGCAGCAGTGTCTCCTGGACGATGTCCTCGGCCCGTTGCCGGTCCCCCCCGGTGAGCCGTAACACGAATCCCAGTAGCGGCCGGGCGTGCTCTGCGTACAGTGTGCGGACGAGATCGTCCCCGTGGCTGGACTCCGCTGTCCCGGCCTGCTGCCGGCTCCCTGCGGTCCGTGGCGTCACCGGCTCATCATCGCGCTCGGCCGCCCTCCCGTCGATGCTCTGCCAACGTTGTGTGCTGCGGGCCGTGGCCGAACCGTTGCCGGTCACGCCCGGCCGGATCCTCTCCGCCTGCCAGCCGCTGGCGACCGCGTACATCGCAGGACCTCCATCCGACGTCGACATGGCCCGCGGCTGGGGGCCCACCCCGAGGTACGGAGCCGGCCGGCGGACGGATCAACGCCCGCTCGGAAAAATTCCATCCGGTGGCGGCGGCGACGGCTGCGCGGTCGCGTCGGCGATCGGCGACGCCGTCGCGATCAACCGGTCCAGCGCCGCACCGTGCAGCACCCGGCTGGGAAACCAGTCACCGGCGGCCAGCCGGGCCAGCTCCCCGACAGCCGGCACGGCGCGTCCGGCGACCACCACCAGGTTGCCGTACCGGCGCTGGCGCAGCACGGCCGCGTCGGCGACCAGGCAGATGCCGGGCAGCACCTGCCGTACCGACGCCAGATGCCGGCGGGCCCAGCCCAGCGGCGGGCCGTCAGCCACGTTGGACAGCAGTTGCCCGCCGGGTGCGAGTACCCGGGCGACCTCGGTGACGAACTCGACCGAGGTCAGCCGTGCCGGAGTGCGGGCACCGGCGAACACGTCCGCGATCACCAGGTCGTAGCTGTCCGTGCGAGCCTGCTCGACGGCGGACCGTGCGTCACCGACCCGGACCCGCAGATTGCGGTCGGCCGGCCAGGGCAGTTCGCGGCGGACCAGCTCGGTCAACGCGGCGTCGATCTCCACTACCCGCTGGCTCGACCCGGGACGGGTGGCGGCCAGGTAGCGCGGCAGGGTCAGCCCACCGCCGCCCAGGTGCAGCACGCGCAGTGGGGCACCGGCCGGGGCGGCCAGGTCGATCGCCGCGGCGATCCGGCGGACGTACTCGAACTCCAGGTGTGTCGGATCGTCGAGATCGACGTGGGACTGCTGGGTGCCGTCCAACAGCAGGGTGTACGCCCGCCGCCGGTCCGGGTCCGGAACGAGCCGCGCGGTGCCGGTGTCTACCTGGACCGCGGGCGGCGTTGTCCTGCGGGTACGGCCCATCGGCACAGTATGCCGGTCACCGCCACGCCGGACTCTCCCGCCCGGCCGCCGAGAGGCTGAGCGCCCGGTGCAGCAGCCGGGCGTCGCCGAGCATCGCCCGCAGCCGTCGCTCCAGCCCGGCGATCGGCACCAGGTTCTGCGGTGCCCTTGGATCCTTGTACGGAGCCGAGGCGAACCGGGGCAGCGTCGCCAGCGAGAGATCGGCGAGCGCGATCGCCGCCTGCGGCGTCAGGTCTGGCCGGCACTCCACCCGGACGATGCCCGCCCACGGCGCGCCCCGCGGCCCGGGCAGCCGCAGATACCACGAGTAGCTGCGCCACCGGGTGCCGCGCAGGAAGACCGGGCTGCGTTCCGCCGGTTGCAGCGCGGTCACCACCGGGATCAGACTCGCCGGCAGGTACGGCTGGCGCTGGGACTTGACGTAGCCGACCGTGTTCGGCAGCCGGCGCCCGCGCAGTGGACCGTCCACCACCAGCAGGTTCGCCGGGTCGTCCGCGCCGTCGGCGCGGGCCTGCTCGGAGACGGCGATCTCCAGCGCGGCCAGCGCCGGCTGCACCGCCTGCGGCAGTACGGCCGGATCGGCGTCGTCGACCCGCCGCGCCGGATAGCGCACCCGCCCGACGACCAGGTCGGTGGCGGCGGTGCTCGGCGTGAACAGGCCTCGCTCGGTTCGGGCTCCGGCCGCCAACCGGGCTGCCCCGCGCCGCAGGTCACAGCGCACCACACCGGCGGCGTACGAGGCGGCCAGCGCCGGGTACGAGACTCCGTCGGGCTCCTCGCTCCACAACGAGGCGTCGATCCGACGCACCCCGTCGACCAGCAGCACCACATCCGGTGCGCGCACATCGGCCGGCTGGCGTAACGGCCGCCACGCCGCCGGATCGAGCTCCACGGCGAGATCGGTGGCGTCCTGACCGTCGTCGGCGGCGCCGGGGCCACCCGAGTCGGCGGCCTCGAACGACGTGCCGTAGCCGGGTTGCCAGCCCTCGACGAACCAGCGGACCCCGGTGGCCGGCTGGCCCGTCACGGTCGCGGTCACAGCCCGCTCCGCCGGACCCGGGCCGTACAGGCGTCCTTGCTGACCTCGAACCGGACCGGTACCCGCTCGGCCAGCGCCGGAACGTGGGTCACCAGGCCGACCATCCGGTCACCCCGGGCGGCGAGCCCTTCCAGGGTCGCGGCGACGGTGTCCAGGGTGGCCGCGTCCAGTGAGCCGAAGCCCTCGTCGAGCACGATCGATTCCAGACTGGCGGCGCTGGCCGACATCCCGGCCAGTTGCTCCGACAACGACAGGGCGAGTGCCAGCGACGCCTGGAAGGTCTCCCCACCGGACAGGGTGCGTACCCCGCGGCGCAGTCCGGCGTCGTGGTGGTCGACGACAAAGAACTCACCGGCGTCGTGCACCAGCTCGTACTGACCGCAGGAGAGCTCCCGCAGGATCCGCGACGCGCCGTCGACCAGCAGGTCCAGCGCCTCGACCAGCAGCCACCGCTCGAAGTTGTTGGCCCGCAGGTGCCCGGCCAACGTCCGGGCCAGCTGGGCCTGCCGCTCCTGGTCGGCCCGCCGGCCGCGCAGCTCACCTGCCTGGGCGAACCGTTCGGTGATTCGTTCGTGGTCGGTCTGCGCCCGCTGGACCGCCAGCGCGGCCGACTGCCGGTAGCCGGCCGGATCGGCACCGGCCGGCGGTGCCAGCTCGGCGGCGACGAACAGCGCGTCGATGTCGGCGGCGATGCCGCTGGCCGCTGACCGGGCCGAAGCCAGCCGAGCCTCCGCCTCCGCCCGCGCCGTGCGGCGTTCGGCGAGCAATTGGTGCGCCCAGTCGGTCAGAAGCGTCCACGCTGCGGCCAGATCGGTGCGGTCGGCGGCCGGCGGCGCCAGCCGGGCGACGGCGTCCCGGCCGGCGTCGAACTCCCGCCAGCCGGCCTGTAGCCGCTGTTCGCCGGTCACGGCGGCGCGCTGCGCCTGACGGGCCGCCTCCCGGGCCCGGCGGACCTGGCCACCGGCGTCGTCGAGGGCGCGTTGGAACCGGTTGACCGTGGCCAGATCGGTGCGCAACGCGTCGGCGCCGGGCGAGTCGGACAACCGGGCGTCGAGTTGCGCCAGCCGGGCGGTCAGCTGCTCTGCCCGTACCCTGGCCCGGTCGACGGCCCGCTCCACCCCGCGCAGCGACTGCTCGGCCTCGGCGACCGCCTGGCGGGCCTGGTCGGCGGCGGCCCGGGCGGCCTGACCGGCGGACTTCGCCTCGGCGACCCGGGACCCAGCCGGCACCGGCGGCACCGTGCTCACCGGCTGCGCGCAGACCGGACAGTCCGCCCCGGCGACGAGCTCGTGGCGCAACGCGGCGGCCAGGTCGGCGGACTGCGCCTCCTGGTACGTCTGCCGGGCGCGGTCCAACTCGCGGTCCGCCGCCTCGGCGGTGGACCGGGCCGACCGTAGCGCCGCCTGGCTGGCGATCTGTTCGGCCTGCGCGGCGGCGAGCGCCGGAGCCAGCTCGGCCGATTCGGCGGCGACCCGGTCCCGTTCGGCGTGTGTCTGCAGCAGCAGCCGCCGGTCGGCCGGGTCACCGATGGCGGCCAGTTCGGCGCGGACCTTCTCCTCGCGTTCCTCGGCGTCGGCGACGGCCCGGTCCGCGTCGGCGGCGGCGACCCGGGCGGCCGCCGCCTGATCGGCCAGCCGGGCGGCGGCCTCCGGTGCGGCGACGCCGGCCAGCAGCCCGACCTCGTCGTCCAGGGCCGTCACCTGGTCGGCCGCGCTCGCCACCGCCTGCTGGGCCTGCGCCAACCGGGGCAGCGCCGCGTCGACCGCGGTCGCCAACGCCCGCATCGCGTCGACCTGACGCGCCGCAGCCGCCACCGCCGATTCGTCGGCGTCGGCGAGACCGCCGAGCAACTGGTCGACCGCCGCGACTGCCGCTTCGGCGGCCCCCGCCCGGGCGGTGGCCCGCTCCCGGACCCGTTCGTAGACGTGCAGCCCGAGCAGGTTGACCAGGATCTGCTGGCGGGTGGCCGGCTTGGCGTGCAGGAAGTCGGCGAACCGGCCCTGCGGCAGCAGCACGCAGGTGGTGAACTGCTCGTACGGCAGCCCGACCGCGTCCAGCACGGCCTGCTCCATCTCGGCGGGCGTACCGGCCAGCACCTCGCCGAGGTCGTCCGGGCTCATCCCGGTGTCCAGCCGGGTCACGTCGAACCCGGGTGGCATCAACTGCAGGCCGGCGTTGCCGGTCTTGACCGCGCCCCGCGAGTCGCGGCGGATCACCCGGGTGGCGACGTAGCGGCTGCCGGCGCTCTCGAACACCAGCCGCACCCGGGCCTCGGTGGCCGACGGTGCCAGCGCGGCGGCGATGCCCCGGCTGCTGCCCCAGCGCGGTACCACGCCGTACAGGGCGAAACAGATCGCGTCGAGGATGCTGGACTTGCCCGACCCGGTCGGCCCGACGAGGGCGAAGAAGTCGGCGTCGGTGAAGTCGACCGTGGTCTCCTCCCGGAACACGGTGAATCCGGCCAGATCCAGCCGCAGCGGCCTCACGACGAGGTCACCTCCTCGTACAGCGTGTCGAACAGGGTCCGTACGTCGTCGTCGCCGTGCCCGCGCGCGTCCAGGTAGTCGGCGAACAGCTGCCCGGGTGCCCGGCCGGCCCGCTGCGGGGTGCGCGTCGCACCGGTGGCGGACGCGGACCGGGTGAACTCCGGGTCGATGCGCACGTCCAACGCCCGGGGCAGTAGCGCCTGCACCTCTTCGCGCAGCCCGGCCCGGGGCGTCTCCCGAATAAACACCCGCAGCCAGGCGTCGCCGTACTCGCCGGCGGCCAGTTCGTCGAGGGTGCCGCGGACGGTGCGCAGCGGGGTCGCGGCGTCCACCGGTACCTCGCGTACCCGGGCGGCGGTGCCAGCGGTGACGTCGACGATGCTGACCGACCCGACGTTGTCCTCCTCGCCGAAGTCGATGGGCAGCGGACTGCCGCTGTAGCGCACCGGGCAGGGCGCCTCGAGCTGCTGGGCGCGGTGCAGGTGGCCGAGCGCCACGTAGTGCGTCCCGGTCGGGAAGACGGTGGCCGGTACGGCGTACCCGAGGACGGTGTGCACCTCCCGCTCGCCGCCGCCGGACCGCCCACCGACCACGGTCAGGTGGGCGGTGATCAGATCGACCACACCGGGCTCACCGAACCCTCCGGCGAGCCGGGCCAGCACCCGTCCGATGTGGTCGGCGTACGTCTGGTTGGCCTCGGCCGCGGTCAGTTGGTACATCTCGGTGGCCCGGACGGCGTACCGCTGGGACAGGAACGGCAGCGCGACCAGCCGCCACCGTTCGCCGTCGCCGGTGGTGCCGGTGATCACGTGCTCGTCCGGGGTGTCCCGGACGGCGCCGCGCAGGGTGATCCCGGCGGCGTCGGCCCACGGCCGCAGCGCGTCCAGCGCGGCCCCGTTGTCGTGGTTGCCGCCGATCGCCACCACGTCGGCGCCGGTGCCGCGCAACGCGGTCAACGCCCGGGTGACCACCCGGGTGGCGTCCGGTCCGGGAGCGGAGGTGTCATACAGGTCACCGGCGACGATCACCAGGTCCGGGCGTTCGGTACGGGCGATCTCGACCACCCGGGCGAGCACCTGGATCTGCTCGGGCAACCGGGCCTGTCCCTTGAGGACCTTGCCGACGTGCCAGTCGGAGGTGTGCAGGATCCGCATCCGGGGGGACCTCCTCGACCTCAGGGTCAAAACGGGCGGAACGGGTTAGAACGGGATGTCGTCGTCGACGGTGGACCGGCCGCCGACCACCGCGAACGGGTCAGCGGCCTGCACGATCGAGCGCAGTGTGCCCGACGGCGCGTCGCCGGCCTCCGACGAGCGGGTGGCCCAGGCCGGGAACGGGAACTCCAGACACAGCGGGACCGGGATGTCCGGCTGGTTGACGAACATCGTGCCCGGCTTGGCCAGCAGCACCCGCTGCCGCTGCACCGCCGGTAGGAAGCCGTACTCCGGCCGGGACGCCTCGGCCGGGTCGAGCCGGCCGACCACCCGGACCGCCGAGTTGGTGACGATCCGCCGCTCCACCTCACTGGCGGTCTGCTGGGCGCCGATCAGGATCACCCCGAGCGAGCGGCCCCGCTCGGCGATGTCGAGCAGCACCTCCTTGATCGGTGACGACCCGTCCCGGGGGGCGTACTTGTTGAGCTCGTCGAGCACGACGAACAGCAACGGCTTGGCGGTGCCGGCCCGCTCTTTGCGCTCGAACTCGCCCTTGAGGGTCACGCCGACCACGAACCGCTGTGCCCGGTCCGGCAGGTTGTGCAGGTCGACGACGGTGACCTGGGCGCTCTCGGCGGTGTTGATCTGGTGTGGGCGGCGGGCGGTCAGATCGCCGCGAATCAGCCGGGCCAGGTCGCGTTTGCTGCTGATCAGCCGACGGGCGAAGGCGTTCACCGTGCCCATGCCGACCGCCGAGCCGGCCCACGCCGCCCGGGTCTCCTCGTCGCCGAGCTGGTCGACGATGTGGTCGACCAGATCCCCGTACGAGCCGATCCGTCGGCCGTCGATGCTGATGCCGCCGTCGGCCGGCTGCGCGTGCCGGTGCAGGTACGCGGTGACCGCGTGCACCACCATCGTGTACTGCTGGCGTTCGTCGTCGGCGTCGGCGAACACGTACGGCAGCAGTCGCTGGTCGCAGAACTCGGCGACCGTCCAGTAGAAGCTGTCCACGCCGGTGAGCCGGCTGGTCACGTCGGGGGTGCCGGAGGCGTCGCCGGCGCGCGGCGGGGCGTACACCCGTACGTCCGGGAAGGCGCCGGCGGGCAGGCCGAGCTTGGCGTACGCGGCGGTCGTCGCCTCGTCGAGCCGGACGTTGGGGTGGTCGAGGAAGAGCAGGTCCTCGCCCTTGACGTTGAAGATCAGCGCCTTGGCGTTGACCGCGTCGCCGCCGAGAGTGCCGGAGCGGAACACCGAGTAGAGCAGAAACGTCGCGAAGCTGGTCTTGGTCGCGACGCCGGAGATGCCGGAGATGGACACGTGTGCGCCGCGCTGGCCGTCGAGGAAGTCGGCGTTGAGGTAGACCGGCACCCCGTCGCGGCCGGTGCCCATCGGGATCCGGCGCTCCATCCGGTCGAAGTGCAGGGCGCGGGCGCGGGCGTCGCCTTCGGCTCGCCACACCGGGGCGCCCGGCTCCGGCGGTACGTAGATCTCCGGATCGACCCGGGTGGCGGTGATCTCGGCGGCCTCCTGCACCTGGGCGGGCAGGGTGCCGTCGGCGATGGCGAACACGTCGGAGTCGAACTGCGCCCCTTCGTGGCGGGCCCGGACCTGGGTGACCACCCCGGCGATGGTCACCGGCTCGGCGCCCGGCAGCTCGCGGCGGGTCACCACGACGTCGTCCAGTTGCAGATAGCTGCCGGTGCCGACCGCGGTCCAGAACTGCAGTGGGGTGGCGTCGGCGGTACCCAGCACCCGGCCCACCGGCGCACCCTCCGGTGTCGTGTCACTCATAGTGATGGACTGGTCGCTGAAGTCCGGTTGCGTCATGCCCACGGGTTGCATCCTGCCCCACGGGTACGACCAGCGCGGCATCCGACTCGGCGCGGCCGGCTGAATTTGCCGACGGTGGGTTTCGGTCGACCCGATCCGTTGCCCTCAGGTGATCATGCCTGACTCACGGTGACTATCCTGTGGTGGTCGGGTCGGGCCGGGTGTAGCGGAGCAGCAGCGTGCCGTCGTCGGCGGCCAGCACCTGGCCCAGCCGTAGCTGCCGTACCGGGCTTGCCGGACCCGCACTGATCCGGCCGGCACCGGCACCGGCGAGCAGTGGGGAGACCGTCAGGCAGAGTTCGTCGACCAGGTCGGCGGCGGTCAGCGAACCGAGCAGCATCGGACCACCCTCGCAGAGCAGCCGACGGTGACCACGGGCGCGTAGCTGGCTCAGCCCGGCGGTCAGATCGAGGGTGCGCTCGCCGGCCGGGACGATCTCCGCGACCCGGGCCAGTCGACGTCGCCGTTCGGTCGGCGCGTCGGTCGTGGTGAGCACGATCGGCCGCGTCGGTGCGTCGGCCAGGGCCGGTTGGTCCGGGTCGAGATCGAGCGAGGCGGAGACGACGACCAGGGTGGGATGGGTGGGTAGGCCGTGCTGCCGGCGCCAGCGGCGGCGCCGGTCGTCCAGCCGCAACGCCCGGTACTGCTCCTGACGCAGGGTGCCGGCACCGACCAGCAGCGCGTCGCAGAGCATCCGCAGGACGCCGAAGACCCGTTTGTCCGCGCGTCCGGACAACCCGGCGGACCGGCCGGCCACCGCGACCGCCCCGTCCACGCTGGTCACGAAGTTCACCCTGAGCTGGTCGTGAGGAGCGACAGCATACGCCTCGATCAGGGCCGGGTCGTCCAGCGCGGACCCGGCCGGCGGTGGCCCGAATCGGCGGACCGGCGGGTCCGGGGCAGGCCTGTCCGGGGTCGGCGCGTCCGGGGCCGGTGGCTGGTCGGTCATTCGCCGGCCGGACCGGTGACCGGTGGAGTCGGAGCGGGGGTACGGTGCTGACAGTCGCACCAGTTACCACCCCGACACCCATCGTGCTGGCCTCTCCGGCACGCAGTGCAGATCATGGGTTCGAGCCTAGGTCAGAGAAAGGGCGGCCATGCCCCGTCAGATCTTCCACCTGCTGGTCACCCTGTCCGACATCGCGCCGCCGGTGTGGCGCCGCGTCCAGGTTCCGGGCGGGTACACGCTCGACCGGGTGCACCGGGTGATTCAGCACGCGATGGGCTGGCGCGACTGCCACCTGCACTCGTTCGAGATCAACGGAGCGCAGTACGGCGAGCCGGATCCGGCCGGGGAGCTGCTGTTGCGTGACGAACTGGACACCCGGTTGGACGCCGTGGTCACCAAGGGGGCCCGGTTCCGCTACACGTACGACTTCGGCGACTGGTGGGAGCACGACGTCGTCGTCGAGGACGTCACCGCGCCCGAACCGGACATGCGCTATCCGCTCTGTGCCGACGGGGACCAGGCTTGCCCCCCGGAGGACGTCGGTGGCGCCTTCGGGTACACCGAGTTCCGGGCCGCGGTGGCCGACCCGGCCCACCCGCGTCACGCCGAGATGGCCGATTGGGTGGGTGCGACGTTCGACCGGTTCGGGTTCGACCCGGCGCGGGTCACCACCCTGCTGCGCCGGCTGACCTGACCGCTCCGGCCGGCCTGACCGACCCCGAAGCTGACCCGAGAGCACCCGGGAATTGGCAGTAACGAAATGGGAACGCTCCCATCGGCCCCTTGACACCTCCGAAACCTCCCGGCAATCTCATGGGAGCGCTCCCGGCCGGGGTGAGTGAGATCCACGTCACTTGCTTGACCAACCGCGGAGCGTGGTCGTGCAGTGCCCGCTCCCCGGCGACGAACCCCTTTCGTCAACGCAAGTTCCCGTTGTCGCGGCGGACACCACACGGTCACCCCCCACCACAGAAAGCGACCTTGAGAGGGGTCAGGATGAGCGTCACGCTCCGGCGGTACGCCGCGGTCGCACTCGCCTCCGCTGTCATGTTGACGGCCACGGCCTGCGGCTCCGACGACGCCGATTCAGATCCGGACGGCCCGATCACCCTGGTCGTCGACATCTTCGGCGACGCAGGCTTCGGATACGACGAGTTGATCGAGCAGTACGAGGCCGACAACCCGAACGTCACCGTTCAGCAGCGAGGCATCGGCCTCGGCCTCGGCGACTACAACACCCGACTCACCCAGCAGATCACCGCCGGCTCCGGTGCCGGGGACGTGGTGGCGATCGAAGAGGGCACGATTTCGCAGTTCTTCGCCCAGGCCGACAAGTTCGTCGACCTCGGTGAGCACGGCGCCAACGAACTCGAGGGCAACTTCCTGCCGTGGAAGTGGGAAGCCGGCGTGCTGCCCGACGGCAAGGTGCTCGGGCTCGGCACCGACGTCGGCGGGATGGCCCTGTGCTACCGCTCGGACCTGTTCGAGGCGGCGGGTCTGCCGACCGACCGGGATGAGGTCGGCGCGCTCTGGTCGAGCTGGGACGACTTCATCACGGTCGGGCAGGAGTTCAAGGAGGCCACGCCGGACAAGGCGTTCGTCGACTCGGCGACCAGTTTCTACAACCTGGTGCTGAGCCAGATCGCCGGCGAGGGCACCGGGTACACCTACTACGACACTGAGAACCAGTTCGTCATGGAGAGCAACCCGGACGTGAAGGCCGCGTTCGACCTCACCACCGACATGATCGAGGCTGGGCTGTCGAACAACCTGCAGTCGTTCTCCAACGAGTGGAACGCCGGCTTCAAGAACGCCACCTTCGCCACCATCGCCTGCCCGGCCTGGATGACCGGTGTCATCGAGGGTCAGGCCGGCCCGGAGGCCGCCGGCAAGTGGGACATCGCCACGGCGCCGGGCAACGGCGGCAACTGGGGCGGTTCGTTCCTGGCGGTGCCGACCTCCAGCAAGTACCAGGCCGCCGCCGCCGAGTTGGTCAAGTACCTGACCAGCCCGGATGGCCACATCGCCGCCTTCGAGGCGGTCGGCAACCTGCCGTCGTCGCCGCAGGCGCTGGCCGACCCGAAGGTCGCCGAGGCGGTCAACGAGTACTTCTCCGACGCCCCGACCGGCGAGATCTTCGCCGCCGGTGCCAGTGAGCTCAAGCCGGTCTACCTCGGCCCGAAGAACCAGGCGGTCCGTACCGCAGTGGAGAACGCGCTGCGGGCGGTCGAGCAGGGCCAGTCGCCGGAAGAGGGGTGGCAGGACGCCATCACGAACGGCACGGCCGCCGGCCGGTAGCGCGGTGTCACAACCCGGGTGAGAGATGGCGCCGGCAGGACCTGCCGGCGCCATCTCTCCCGCCGCGTCGCGGTGCCAGCGGCGCGTTGACCTCCCTGGCCGACGTCGGCCGGCCGCCGTACAACTGAAGGACTTTCCCGATGAGCCTGGAGCTAGACACCCCCGCGTCGGCGCAGCCACGCGGCCACCGGGCGGGTCCGGCCGGCGGTGGGGCGGCCCGGCGCCGCTCGCTGACCCGACTGGACCTCAAACTCTCCCCCTACCTCTACGTCCTGCCGTTCTTCGTGATCTTCGCGATCTTCGGCGTCTATCCGATCGTCTACACCGTCTGGATCGCGCTGACCGACCGGTCTCCGCTCAACGCCGAAATCAGCTTCGTCGGCCTGGACAACTTCGTCCGGCTGATCACCGACGATCCGCAGTTCTGGAACGCCGTCTACAACACGTTCGGCATGTTCCTGATGTCCACCGTTCCGCAGTTGCTGATCGCGCTGATGCTGGCCAACGCGCTGAACCGGCGGATCAAGGGACAGACGTTTTTCCGGCTGGCCATCGCCATGCCGATCATCACCTCGACCGCGGTCGTCGCCTTGATCTTCTCGATGATCTACGCGCGGGACTTCGGCCTGGTCAACTGGCTGCTGTCGCTGTTCGGCGTCGAGCCGATCGACTTCCGGGCGAGCAAGCTCGGGTCCTGGTTCGCCATCTCCACCATGGTCGACTGGCGGTGGATCGGCTACAACGCGCTGATCTACCTGGCCGCGATGCAGGCGATCTCGAAGGACATGTACGAGGCCGCCGCCCTCGACGGCGCGTCGCGGACCCGCCAGTTCTGGTCGATCACCGTGCCGCAGCTGCGACCCACCATCATCTTTACCCTGATCATCTCGACGATCGGCGGACTGCAGCTGTTCACCGAGCCGCTGCTGTTCACCAGCGGACCCGGCGGCATCTCCGGCGGTTCCCAGGGTCAGTTCCAGACGATCACCATGTACCTGCTCGACGTCATGAACCAGCGGTTCCAGTGGGGCTACGCAGGCGCCGTGTCGCTGCTGCTCTTCCTGCTCATCGCGTTCATGTCGCTGGTCAACTATCTGCTGGCCCGCCGGATCAGCTCGGACAAGTGAGGCGCGATGACCACCGCAACCCTGCAACCCGTGGCCAACAAGCCCAAGCGAGGCAAGGGCCCGTCGTCGACCTCGGAGCGGCTGTTCAAGGCGAGCCCGTTGACCTGGTTCGGCCTGATCCTGGGCGTGCTCCTGTCGTTCTTCCCGTTCTACTGGATGATCGTCATCGCGTCGCGGACCAACGACGCCGCCAACGCCTGGCCGCCGCCGTTCCTGCCCGGCGGCAACCTCGGTGAGAACATCGGCCGGGTGCTGGCCAACCAGGACGCCAACATTCTCAAAGGGCTGATGAACTCGGTCCTGGTATCCGGCACCATCACCGTGGCGACGGTCTTCTTCGGCTCGCTCGCCGGCTTCGCCTTCGCCAAACTGCGTTTCCGGGGCAAGAACGCGCTGCTGCTCATCGTGCTCGCCTCGATGATGATTCCGATCCAGCTCGGCGTGCTCCCGCTCTACATTCTGATGTCCGAACTCGGCTGGCTGAACCGCATGCCGTCGGTGATCGTGCCGTTCCTGATCGGCGGCTTCGGGATCTTCATGATGCGGCAGTACGCCGAACAGGCGGTGCCCAACGAGTTGATTGAGGCGGCCCGGGTGGACGGCTGCTCCACCTGGCGGATCTTCTGGCACGTGGTCGTGCCGGCGCTGCGCCCGGCGGCGGCGGTGCTCGGTCTGCTGACCTTCATGGAGCAGTGGAACCAGTTCTTCTGGCCGTTCGTGGTCCTCGCCGACCCGACCAACCCGACGGTGCAGATCTCCCTGCGTAGCCTGAACTCGGCGTACTTCGCCGACAATTCCCAGATTTTTGCGGGGACGCTGATCGCGACACTCCCGCTGTTCGTTGTTTTCATCCTCTTCGGCCGCCAAATCATCGGCGGCATCATGGAAGGCGCCGTCAAGTCGTGACCAAAGCAGCAAGTCCGCAGACCGCCGAGTTCCGCGAAGGCTCCGGGCAGCTACTCTTTCCACCCGGGTTCCTCTGGGGTGCCGCCACCGCGGCCTACCAGATCGAGGGCGCAGCGAACGTCGACGGCCGTAAGCCGTCCATCTGGGACACCTTCAGTCACACGCCGGGGAAGGTGCTCGGCGGGGACAGCGGTGATGTGGCCTGCGACCACTACCACCGTTACCGCGAGGACGTCGGGCTGATGGCCGAGCTCGGCCTCAAGTCGTACCGGTTCTCGGTGTCCTGGCCACGGGTGCAGCCCGACGGGTCCGGCGCGGCCAACCAGGCCGGGCTGGACTTCTACCGTCGGCTGGTCGACGAGCTGCTAGCCCAGGGCATCGAGCCGTGGCTGACCCTATACCACTGGGATCTGCCGCAGCCGCTGGAGGATGCCGGCGGGTGGCCGGCCCGGGACACCGCGGCCCGGTTCGCCGACTACGCGGAGTTGGTGCATGGGGCGCTGGGTGACCGGGTGCGGTATTGGACCACGCTGAACGAGCCTTGGTGCTCGTCCTTTCTGGGGTACGGCTCGGGCGTGCACGCCCCTGGGATCACCGACGGTGCCGACTCGGTTCGGGCCGCCCACCACCTGATGCTCGGCCACGGTCTGGCGGTGCAGGCGATGCGCGCGGCCCGGCCGGACCACGACTTCGGCGTCACGCTCAACCTGTACGCCGTGTCGCCGGAGACGGACTCGGCGGTTGACGTCGACGCGGCCCGGCGCATCGACGGTCTGGCCAACCGGATCTTCCTCGACCCGATCCTGCTCGGGCGGTACCCGCAGGACGTGGTGGCGGACTTGGAACCGGTGACCGATCTGGCCCATGTCCGCGAGGGTGACCTGGACGTCATCGCCACCCCGCTGAACGTGCTCGGCATCAACTACTACAGCCGGCACGTGGTCAGCGGCGCGCCGGCGCCCGACACGGCCGACGAACCGTCCTGCTGGCCGGGGAGCGAGCGGATCCGATTTGTCACGC
The DNA here is from genome assembly GCF_048060315.1 of Micromonospora sp. LOL_013. NCBI lineage: Bacteria > Bacillati > Actinomycetota > Actinomycetes > Micromonosporales > Micromonosporaceae > Micromonospora > Micromonospora sp. LOL_013. Next base: position 35,518 of record NZ_JBHMIQ010000020.1, on the reverse strand, counting down.
GCGGACTCCCAGTGACCGACATGGGGTGGGAGGTCGACGCCCCCGGCCTGGTGGAGGTGCTGCGCCGGGTCAACGGCGAGTACCCTGAGGTGCCGATCTACATCACAGAGAACGGCTCGGCCTACGTTGACGACGTCGTCAACGACAAAGTCGATGATCCGGACAGGTTGGCCTATTTCGACGCTCACCTGCGTGCCTGTCACGAGGCAATCTCCCACGGAGTGCCGGTGCGGGGCTACTTCGCGTGGTCTTTGATGGATAATTTTGAATGGGCTTGGGGCTATTCGAAGCGCTTCGGCATGATCCATGTCGACTACGACACCCAGCTTCGGATCCCCAAGTCGAGCGCCAGGTGGTACGCCGATGTGATCCGACGTAACGGTCTGGCCGCACAATAGGCGTGGTCAGCCAGCAATAACGGGCCGCGAGGCGCCGGTTCCCCGCCGGAACCGGCGCCGACGGCCCAGGGTCGGAGGAACAGACGATGACAACCCAGCGCACCCGGTCACTCGGGCGGCCCACCCTCGACGCGGTCGCCGCGCGTGCCGGGGTCGGTCGGGGCACGGTGTCCCGTGTCGTCAACGGTTCGCCGCAGGTCAGCCCCGAAGCGCGGGCGGCGGTGCAGCAGGCGATCGCCGAGCTGGGGTACGTGCCGAACCGGGCGGCCCGGGCCCTGGTCACCCAACGGACCGACTCCGTCGCGCTGGTGGTCTCCGAATCCGAGGAGCGGGTCTTCGGTGAACCCTTCTTCGCCGGGATCGTCCGGGGTATCAGCTCCGGGCTGCTCGACACCCCGATGCAGCTCTGGCTGGCGATGGCCCAGTCATCCGCCGAACGGGAGCGGGTCGAGCACCATCTGACCAACCAGCATGTCGACGGTGTACTGCTGCTGTCACTGCACGACGCGGATCCACTGCCGACGCTGCTCGAACAGCGCGGTCTGCCGAGCGTGCTGGGCGGCCGGCCGGCTCGGATGCTGCACCCGGACGCGCGTCCGGCCTACTTCGTTGACGTCGACAACGCCGGTGGCGCCCGGTTGGCTGTCGAGTACCTGCTGGCCGGTGGCCGGCGGCGGGTCGCCACCATCGCCGGCCCGCAGGACATGGGGGTCGGCGTCGCCCGGTTGACCGGCTACCACGAGGCGATCCGGCACAGCGGCCCGGACGGTGGCGAGTCCCTGGTGGCCTACGGCGACTTCAGCGAGGGCAGCGGCACCGCGGCGATGCGCCAGCTGCTGGAGCGCCATCCCGATCTGGACGCGGTGTTCGTCGCGTCCGACCTGATGGCCTGCGGCGCCCTGCGGGCGTTGCGCGAGGCAGGCCGCCGGGTGCCCGACGATGTGGCCGTGGTCGGGTTCGAGGACGCCCCGATCGCCCGGCAGTCCGATCCGCCGTTGACCACCGTCTTCCAGCCGGTGGAGGAGATGGGCCGGCAGATGGCCCGACTGCTGCTGTCCCGGATCCGGCACGATGAGCTGCAGGTCCCGTACGTCCTGCTGGAGACCCACATGGTCGCCCGCGACTCGGCCTGACCGCGACTCGGCTGGCCGGTGAAGTTCATTCGAACGGGTGATGGTGCAGCGTGTCCAACCCTGGACTCCAGGGGTTTTCCTGCCGAGTCATGTCATCGCAACAGGGATGAAATGGTCATCGGGCAGGCTGGTTGTCGACCGGGGGAGGGGGCCGGCCTGCGCTACGGGAGGACTGACATGTTGCTGAGGGTTCGCGTGACCCTGCCGGACCGGCCCGGTGCACTCGGCCAGGTGGCCCGCACACTCGGTGTCGCGGGCGCCGACATCGTCCAGGTGACCGTCCTGGAGCGGCTGGGTGGTCGGGCGGTGGACGACTTCACCGTGGTGTGGCCGGGTGCGGCCCGGGTGGACCGGCTGCTCGCTGGCCTGGCCGCGATTCCCGGAGTCCAGGTCGACGGCGTCTGGCGGGCGATCGGCACTCCGGTGACCGGAGGTCAGGACGCCGAACTGCTCGCCCAGGTCGCCGCCAACCCGGTTGACGGCCTGGCCACGCTGGTCGACGCCGTACCGGGGCTGCTGGCAGCCGACTGGGCGGCCGCAGCCGTGGTGCCGGCCGACTGGGCGATCCGCAGCGCGTCCCGGCCGCCGGCCGGTGCCGCCACGGCGCAGTCCGCCGGGCTGGCCGGGCCGGCTCCGACGCCCGGCGCGGAGTCGCGGTTCGACGGTGGTCAACTGCCCGACGACGACTTCATGACCGGCCTGACCGTGCCGGTGGACGAGTCTCCTACGGGCGGCGAACCGGCCGTCGCCTACGCGAGTTGGCGCGCGCCGGTGCCGCTGCGACTGCCTGAGGTCACGCCACTGCGCGCCCGGCCGATGGACGGCCCGGACGGGGTGCGGTACGCATCGGTGCCGTTCGGCCGGGCCGGCCTGGTGCTGATCGTGTCCCGGGTCGACGGGGACGGTCTGCCGGCAGCCGCGTTCCACGTCACCGAGGTGGACCGGACAGCGCAGCTGGTCCGGGCGGCGACGGTGATCCTGGGCGACCGGTTGGATTTGGTGACCGTTGACCCGGTCACCGCCAGACGGTGAGACGCAGGTCGCAGACGGCACCGCGAGAAGTCACCGCCGGGCAACCTGAGGGAAACAGCGCGGCGGCAAGGTAGGAAGCGGGCGCAGTGCGGCGCTGACCAAGCGGGCACCGAGCACCTGGGGAGAGGAGCAGCCATGGCGCTGTGGCGGATCAGAGCGATGGTCGACGACCGGCCGGGCTACCTGGCCGTGCTGACCGCCAGCCTGGCCTTGCGCGCGGTCAACATCCTCGCCGTCCAGGTGCACACCACCGAGGCCGGGGCGGTCGACGATTTTCTCGTTGACGCGCCCGACTCGATGACCGAAAAGGATCTCGTCGCGACGGTGGAGCGTGGCCGGGGCCGCGACGCCTGGGCCATCCGGGCCGAGGCTCGGGGGCTGGCCGACCAGCCCGCCCGGGCGCTCGCCCTGGCCAACCGGCTGGTCCGCGATCCGGAGGCGCTCGGTGACGTGCTGCGTACCCTGCTCGGTGCCGGCTCGGTGACCTGGCGGCCGGCACCAGCTTCGCAGGTGGCTGCCCGGTCGACGGACACGATGCGGCTGCCGGATCCGGCCGGCGGCTGCTACGACGTCGTCCGGCGGGAGCCGAGCTTCACCCCTGCTGAATTCGCCCGAGCGCAGGCTCTGGTCGAGCTGGCGGCGGCGGTCAACCGACGGACCGGCGATCAGGTGACGCTGATGATGCCGGACGGTGCCGAGTTGCTGCTGCGGCCGGCGGTCTCCGACGATCTCAACGCGCTGCACGCGATGGTGGTCCGGTGCTCGCCGGAGAGTCGCACGCCCGGTCTTCTCGGCCGACCGTCCGAGGTCATCACCGCCCGGCTGCGGCGGATGCTGGAACAGCCCCGAGGGGTGCTGCTCGTCGCGGTCGACCCCAACGCGGCGGCGGACCGGATCGTCGGTGCCGGGCAGTTGATCGTCGAGGGCGCCCTCGGCGAGGTCGGACTGCTGGTCGAGGACGGGTGGCGCCGGCGTGGGGTCGGTACAGCGCTGCTGCGCAGGCTGGCCGGTCACGCCGGTCGGATCGGGCAGGCGGCGTTGGTTGCACACATCGCCGCGGATGATCTCGGCATGCTGCGTACCCTGGCCCGGCTGCACCGGCCGGGTCCGGCCGAGCGCGACGGGGAGATGATGAGCGTCACGGTGCCGTTGGTCGATCGGCCGGTCGACATTTCGGCACCGACTCCCGCCACCACGACCTAGGCGGTTGCCCCGACGTCCCGGTCCTGGTGCGGGTCCGGTGCGTTGGACGCGAGGTCCGGGTGGCACGGCGGGGTCTCCTCCTGTAGGACGGCAGGAGGAGACCCCGCACCTTTGTGTGCGCCGGTTGGTCGCGGTTGCGGGCTTCCCAAAGCCGGGCCGGGGCGGTTTAATCATCGGTACGCGTAATGATCGCTCCCTGTCGATGGGAGCGCTCCCATGGTGCCGGTGCTGGCTGGCATCGTGACCCCTGTGAACCATCAGCCGAGAACCATTGACCGCCATCTACCGGCTGGCCCGCACCCCACCGGCGGGCCGGCCGCTGACCGCCGCGACAGCGCGACCGACACGAGGTGAGGGGCGGATGCGCCCACATCCGCCCCTCGGCGTCCTCCACGACGCGCTACCGCGCGCGGCTCCACGGACAGGAGTGAGTGTAGTGCGCGCAGACAATCGGCCGGCCGGCCGGACACGTTGGCGACGCAGGCTGGCGGCCAGCGGCATGGCCATCCTGCTCAGCGCCGCAGCCGCGACAGCCGCGGTTCCCCGACCCGGTGCCGCAGCGGCCCCACCGTTCAACTACGGAGAGGCGCTGCAGAAGTCGCTGCTGTTCTACGAGGCGCAGCAGTCCGGCCCGCTGCCGCAGTGGAACCGGGTCTCCTGGCGGGCGGACTCAGCACTCGACGACGGGGCGGACGTCGGCCTCGACCTCACCGGCGGCTGGTACGACGCCGGGGACCACGTCAAGTTCGGGTTTCCGATGGCCTTCACCACCACCATGCTCGCCTGGGGCGCGGTCGACTACCGGGCCGGCTACGCCAGCTCCGGGCAGCTGCCGCACCTGTTGAACAATCTGCGGTACGTCAACGACTACTTGATCAAGGCGCATCCGTCGCCCAACGTGCTCTACGGCCAGGTCGGCAAGGGCGACGACGACCACAAATGGTGGGGTCCGGCCGAGGTGATGCCGATGGCGCGTCCGGCGTACCGCATCGACGCGACCTGTGGCGGCTCGGACCTGGCGGCCGAGACGGCGGCCGCGATGGCCGCGTCGTCGATGGTCTTCCGGCCGACCGATCCGGCGTACGCAGACACCCTGGTCGGTCACGCCCGGCAGCTCTACACCTTCGCCGACACCGTGCGTAAGGCGTACCACGAGTGCATCACCGACGCGACCAGCTTCTACCGGTCATGGAGTGGATACCAGGACGAACTGGTCTGGGGCGCCATCTGGCTGCACCGGGCCACCGGCGAGGGGTCCTACCTGGCCAAGGCTGAAGCCGAGTACGACAACCTGGGCACCGAACCGCAGACCGACACCCGGGCCTACAAGTGGACCCTCGCCTGGGACAACAAGCAGTTCGGCGCGTACGTGCTGCTGGCCAACCTGACCGGGAAGCAGAAGTACGTCGACGACGCCAACCGGTGGCTGGACTACTGGACCGTCGGCGTCAACGGAGAGAAGGTGCGTACCTCACCGGGCGGGATGGCGGTCCTCGACACCTGGGGCGCGCTGCGTTACGCCGCGAACACCGCCTTCGCCGCGCTGGTCTACAGCGACAACATCACCGACCCGACCCGCCGAACCCGCTACCACGACTTCGCCGTCCGGCAGATCGATTACGCGCTCGGCGACAACCCACGCAACTCCAGCTACGTCATCGGATTCGGGGCGAATCCGCCGCGAAACCCGCACCACCGCACCGCGCACGGCTCCTGGTGGGACAGCATGCAGGTGCCCGAGGAGACCCGGCACGTGCTGTACGGGGCGTTGGTCGGCGGCCCGTCCGCGCCGGACGACGCCTACACCGACCGCCGCGACGACTACGTGATGAACGAGGTGGCCACCGACTATAATGCCGGCTTCACCTCCGCGCTGGTCCGGCTGCACCAGGAGTACGGCGGCACTCCGCTGTCGGACTTCCCGAAGCCGGAGACGCCGGACATCGACGAGATCTCCATCGAGACGACCGTTATGCAGAACGAGACCCGGTCGACCGGGGTCAAGGTGATGATCTACAACAAGTCGGCCTTCCCCGCCCGGGCGTTGACCGGCGCGACGTTCCGGTACTACTTCGTCCGCGATGGTGCGGGTGCGCTGGAGGTGAGCAGCCCGTACAGCCAAGGGTGTCCGAAACCCACCGAGGCCCGGCAGCACTCGGGTGACCTGTGGTATGTCGAGGTCGACTGCTCCGGCCACACCATCGCGCCGGCCGGTCAGTCGGCGCACCGGATGGAGGTGCAGTTGAAGATCGGGGTGGCCGAGGGCGGCACCTGGGATCCCGCGAACGACCCGTCCTACCAGGCGGCCACCGGGCCGAACCGGGCGGTCCCGCTGTACGAGTCCGGCACGCTGATCTGGGGACAGGTGCCGGACGCACCGTCACCGACCCCGACCCCGTCGGTCTCGCCGACCCCGACCCCGACCCCGTCGGTCCCGCCGACCCCGACCCCGACTCCCACCCCGACCCCGACTCCCACCCCGACCGGGTCACCGTCGCCCACTCCGACCGGCGGCCCGCCGGTGCTTGGCTGCCGGGTCGACTACACCACCAACGACTGGTCCACCGGATTCACCGGATCGGTGATGATCACCAACACTGGTGCGTCGACGATCGACGGGTGGACACTGCGGTTCGCGTTCCCGGGCAGCCAGCAGGTGACGCAGGGCTGGTCGGCCAGCTGGTCGCAGAGCGGCAACCAGGTCAGTGCCGGCAACGCGGCTTGGAACGGCAGGCTGGCACCCGGCGCGAGCACCAGCATCGGCTTCAACGGCACCCACTCCGGCAGCAACCCCCGGCCGACCTCGTTCACGGTGAACGGCCTGGCCTGCACGGCCGGATAATTTCGGCTGATTGACCTGCGGTGACCGGCCTCGGCCGTGGCCGGGCCGGTCACCGCGATCGGGCCGGTGACAGCCGACAGAGGCCGTACGATAAGACCGATATGCCGTCCAGTTCGTGTCCCGGAACCGACCGGTCGGCCCGTTCCCCGGTGCGATCGTGACGGCGGCCGGCGACCCGCGCGGCCTGCTCCGTGGCGAGCAGGCACCGCGGCGCGCCACCTTCCTGGAGCTGTATTTCGACCTAGCCTTCGTGGTCGCACTCGCCCTGCTGCTGATGACGGCGGCGCTACCGGCAGCGTTCGAGAACTGTGCGACCATCTTCGTCGGCGCGTACCTGACCATCCACCTGGGCCGCGGCCTGTTCTTCTTCTTCGCACTGCACGACCAGATGGCCCGGCAGCGCGCGGTGCGGATCTGGGGCTGGTTCGCCGTCTCGGCGGTACCCTGGCTGGCCGGTGTCCTGGTCGACGAGACCGCCCGGGTGGCGCTCTGGAGCGTCGGGCTGGCTACGCCACCTTTCAACCGGCCCCTCGGCTGCCTGCACCACTGCCTGGCCACAGGCCAGCCCTACGACCTTGAGAAGCCCTTCCCCACGATCGGCATGCCGGCGCTCGCCGCTACGGGTTGACGCTGACACGCTAACCCTTATGGACACCGCCAACGATTGGTATGCCTGGCACAGCCCTTACACCGACCCCGGCTCACCCCTGGCACGCCGGCTGAAGCTGGTCCAGCAGCACATCGCCGCATGGCTCGATGAACGACCTGGCGAAGCGGTGTCCGTGGTCAGCATGTGCGCCGGCCAAGGTCACGACATTCTCACCGTGCTGGCGTCGCGCCAGGACGCCAGAAGAGTCAGCGCCACGCTCATCGAGTACGATCCGCGCAACGTCGCCGCGGCCCGGACCCGAGCAATCGCCGAGAGCCTCGACACGGTGGCCGTCGCGCAGGCCGACGCCGGTGACCTCGCCTCATACCGGCAGGCGGTGCCCGCCGACCTGGTCATCATGGCGGGCGTCCTGGGCAACGTCAGCGACGCCGACGCCCACGCCACCGTTCACGCGCTGCCGCAGCTCTGCGCTGCCGATGCCACGGTGATCTGGACCAGGACACGACGTGCCCCCGACCTGACACCGGCGGTCCGAAGGTGGCTGGCCGACGCAGGGTTCTGCGAACGGGCGTTCACTGCTCCCGACGACGTGCTGTTCTCCGTCGGCGTTCATCGCTTCACCGGCACCCCGCAGCCGCTGGAGACCGGCAAGATCTTCCAGTTCATCACCTGACGGCGAACCGACGACTTGACGCTTTCGGAGATCAAAGGTCTTTTGATCGTCCCCACCCGGGGACGGCTCGGTCGCCCGGCTCGGTATGACTGAATGCCCCTGTCGTGCGCATGATCCGGGGGGTGTTGTCGCCGGGCCGGGTGGCGTCGGCGGACCGCTGATAGGGACCCGGCACCCCGTCGTGGGGTAGGTCTCTCCGTGACGTGGATGCCGGCAGTCCGGCGCTGGGACCAGCGGCTGAGCCAGGTCATCGCGGTGAGGAGGCGAGCTGTGCACGACGGGTTCGGCGTCTTTATCAACGGCCACACCAGCCCCAACCGGCGGACGAATCCCGCCTCGCTGCTTGACACAACCCATAGGGACCCCTCGGATCAGCCCGGCGTTGTACGCGGCGACGTAGTTGGTGTCGAACCGGGGATCTTTGTAGCTGGTGCCCTCGGTGGCCTTGATGTAGGCGAACTCGATGCCGCTGTTGCGCACGCTGGTCCAGTCGATCGAGCCCTGTCAGTGCGAGACGTTCGATGCCCGGGGTGGTCGCCGCCTGCGCCGGTGCCGTGGTGCCGGCGACCAGCGCGGCGGTGGTCAGGACCAGCGTCAGGCCGGTGGCCAGCAGCCGGCGGGGGTGCCGCGGCGGCCAGTGGCGTTGCCGGTACGGGTGGGCGGGTGCGCGCTGACGGTCGTTGCCATCGTCTGTTCCTCCTCGCGGGTCGATCCGGCGGTCAGCCGGCGCAGTAGACGAGCCGGTTCGGGCTGCCGGCCCCGGGGCCGGTGACGACACCGGTGGTGGCGTTGCGGATCAGGTAGTCGCCGACCTGCGCGGCACTCCACGAGGGGTTCCTGGCGGCGACCAGTGCCGCGCAGCCGGTGACGTGCGCGGTCGCCATCGAGCTGCCGCTGAGCACCCGGATCGCGGAGTTGTCGGTGTGCCATACCGAAGTGATGCTCGCACCGGGGGCGAACAGGTCCAGGCAGGAGCCGTAGCTGGCCGAGCTCATTCTGGCGTCGGTGATCGTCGTGCCGGCGACGGTCAGTGCCTCTGGCACCCGGGCCGGGGAGGTGTTGCACGCGCTGGTGTTGGAGCCACCGGCCGCCACCGCGTACGTGACGCCGGATCGGATCGAGTTGACGACTGCGGCGTCCAGCGTGGTGCTGGCGCCGCCGCCGATCGACATGTTGGCGACGGCTGGTTTGATCGCGTTGGCGGTCACCCAGTCGATTCCGGCGATGACCCCGGAGATCGACCCCGAGCCGCTGCAGCTGAGTACCCGTACCGGCACCAGCTGGACTGCCTTCGCGACGCCGTACGCCCTGCCGCCGATCGTTCCCGCGACGTGGGTGCCGTGGCCGTTGCAGTCGTCGGCCGGACCACCGTCGATCACGTCGAAGCCGGTGCTGACCCGGCCGGAGAAGTCGCTGTGGGTCCGGTGAATTCCGGTGTCGATGACGTAGGCGTGCACGTTGGGTGCGGTGGTGCGGTAGGCGTAGCGGTTGTCCAGCGGCAGGTTGCGCTGGTCGATCCGGTCCAGCCCCCAGGACGGCGGATTCAGCTGGACGCCGGCGGTCAACGGCGCGACGGTGTGATCCTGCTCGACGTGGGCGACGGCCGGGTGGGCGGCCAGCCGACGGGCGGCGGTGGCGCTCATCCGGGCCGTGAAGCCCTCGATGGCGGTGTCGAACACGTGCTGCACGGTGGCGCCGTACCGGTCGGCGAGCCGCCAGGCCGTTGACGCGGTCGCCGCGTCGTCGTCCAGCACCACGATGTAGCTGTCCGGGATGGCGGTGGCGCCACCGGCCCGGCGGATCTCGCCGAGTGGTCCGGCGGCCTGGGCCGCTGCCGGCCAGCTGACCAGTGCCAGCAGCGTGGTCAGCCCGGCGGTGAGAGTCTTCCGGGTTGCGGAAATGGTCACAGGACTTCCCCTTCGACAGGTCTGACCCGCCCCGTCAACGACGGCAGGGCGAGCTTCACTCCACTCTCTTGCTGGAAGTAGTTTTCCAGATACCCATCATCATGGATATCTAGTTGACGTTATGGTGCCGTTCGGGTGCGTGGCGCGGCGGGCCGGGGTCGGCGGCTGCCGCGCTGCGGCGCGTCTTCGCCGCCCGCCGGTCCGGCTGCTGTTCACTGTGTAGCGACGCATCGGGCGAGGAGGACGGGCATGGCCGATCAGGACGGTGCCGCTGCGGCCGACGCCGACGCGGGCTCCGCCGATGTCGGACGGGACGGCGACACCACCGCGCGGGCCCGGCGAGGGGTCCGCGACTGGGTCCGCGCCGCCGCACGGCGTTCCGGGGCACGACTGAGCGACGCCACCCCGTACGGCATCCTCGCCTTCCTCGCCGCCTCGGCGCTGGCGCCGATCGCCGCCGGGATCGGCTCCGGCGGGCTGCTCGCCGCCGTCGTCGGGCAGCTCGGCCAGATCGGTGGCGGCTACCTGACCGACGTGCTGGTCGACACCGCCGAACGGATGCGCGGCCGGCGGGCCACCGAGGCACAGTGGCGTGACGCGCTGGCCGAGGAACTGCTGGCCCGACTCGCCGACGAAGGGGAACAGTCCCAGGCGATCCGCGCCGAACTCGGTGAGCTGCTGCGGGGCATCGACGCGGTCGAGGTGGCGCTGGCCGCCGCGGCCGAGACCGACGCGCAGCTGCGCGACGACCTCGCCGCCACGTTCCAGGCCCTCGGCCACGACGTCGGCGCGCTGCGGTGGATGCTGACCGACGTCCACCGCGTGCTCGGGGAGGTCCGCCGCGAACTGGCGAAACGCAGCCATGAGCAGCGCGTCGAGATGGACCGGGTACGCCGGCAACTGCTCACCATCACCCAGCTGAGCAGCCGGGTGCAGGCACCCGCCGAACCGCAGGCCGACTCGGACCGGCCAGAGCCCGGCTCGGCCGCGACCGACGACCCGGTGTGCCCGTTTCCCGGCCTGGCCGCCTTCGAACCGGAGGACGCGCCCTGGTTCCACGGCCGGCAGGAGCAGACCGAGCAGGTACTCAGCCGCCTCGCCGAGCAGGCAATGGGTGGTCCGCCGCTGATCGTCACCGGGGTCTCCGGGGCCGGCAAGTCGTCGGTACTGCGCGCCGGGGTGCTGCCGGCGATCGCCGCCGGTTCGCTCGGCCCGGCGGACCGGTGGCCGTGGCTGCTGATGACCCCGGGCGCCCGGCCGTTGGACGAGCTGGTCGACCGTACGCTCGTCGCCGCCGGAGCGGACGCCGCGGACCTGCCGGCAGCGCGGGTGCACGCGGCCCCGGAGCTGTTCGGTGCGCTCGCCGCCCGGGCCGCGCCCGCTGACGGCCGGCTGGTGATCGTGGTGGACCAGTTCGAGGAGCTGTTCACCGAGTGCGCCGACCCGGCCCACCGGCTGGCCTTCGTGACCGCGCTGGCCGCCGCCGCGCCGGCCGTCGTGGTGATCGCGGTCCGCGCCGACTTCTACGCCGACTGCGCTGAACTGCCGCCGCTGGCCCACGCGTTGGCCGCCGGGCATCTGGTCCTCGGTCGGATGGACGCCGACCAACTGCGCCGCGCGGTGACCGAGCCGGCGGCGCGGGCCGGCCTGGAGATCGAAACCGGGCTGGTCGAGCTGTTGCTCGCCGACCTGAACGCGACAGCACGGGCCGGCTACGACCCAGGGGCGCTGCCCCTGCTCGGTCACGCCCTGCGGGCGACCTGGCAGCGGCGCGACGGGCGGCGGCTGACCGTGGCCGGCTACCGGGGCACCGGCGGAATCCGCCGCGCCGTCGCCGAGTCGGCCGAGCGGATCCACCTCGACCTGGATCCCGCCGGCCGCGCCGCGCTGCGGACCGCGATGCTGCGCCTGGTCACCGTCACCGACACCGGGGCGGTGGCCCGCCGTCGCGACGCCAGCCGGCTGTTCGACGCCGACCTGCTGTCCCGGCTGGTCCGGGCCCGGCTGGTCACCGTCGCCGCCGACACCGTCGAAATCAGTCACGAGGCGCTGCTGACCAACTGGCCGCGCCTGGACAGCTGGCTCGCGGAGGCGAGGGACGAACTGATCCGGCGGCAGCGACTGGCCGTCGCAGCCGAAGACTGGCAGACCGCCGGCCGCGACCCCGACCTGCTGTTGCGCGGCACCCGGCTGGCGCTGGTGCGTGACCAGGTGGACCGCAACGACCTGTCCGCGACGGAGGTCGACTTCCTGTCCGCGAGCGTGGCTGCCGCCGAGGCCGCCGAACTGGCCCGGCTGCGCGGCGTACGGCGGCTGCGCCGGCTGGCCGTGGGCCTCGCGGCGGCGTTGCTGCTCGCCGTGGCCGGCGGGCTGGTCGCGGTGAACCGGCAGGCCGCCGCCGAGGACCAACGCCGGCAGGCGATCTCCCGACAACTAGCCGCCGAGTCGCAGATCGCCGCGGCCGCCGACAACGACCTGCTCGCCGTCGGCAGGGCGCTGGACGCCTGGGACCAGGCACCCACCGTCGAGGCGTACGGTGCGCTGCTGTCGGCGCAGGCGGCGGGGACGATCGGGCCGCTGGGCAGCGAGCCCGGCGGGCTGTCCACCGCGGTCAACCCGGACGGCACGGTGGTGGCGGTGGGACATCAGGACGGTCTGGTCCGGCTCTGGGACGTCGCCACCCTGCGCCAGCGCGATGTCGATCTCCGGCACGCCGCCGACGCCGGCGTGGTGTCACTGGCCTTCTCACCGGACGGCCGGTTCCTCGCCTCCGGTTCGTTCAGTAGGGACGGTGTCCGGATCTGGGAGGTGTCGACCGGTCAGTTGCGGTACACCCTGCCGGCGGTCGGCGCGCTCGGCTGGCTGCCCACCGGTGCCACGGTCGTTGCCGGACGACTCGGCACCGACCTGTCACCCGAGTTGCAGGTCGGCGGCTGGTCGGCGAACACCGGCGAACTGCAGTGGTCGCTGCCGACCGGGATGCTCGGCTACGACCTGACCATCAACGCCGACGGTACGCTGCTGGCCGTCGCGAACCCCACCGACGGTGACGTCCAGGTCTGGCAGTTGCCCGACCGGGCCCTGATCCGCAGCCTGCCCGCCGCCCAACAGGTGGCCTTCGGCCCGGACGACGTGCTGGTGACCAGCGGACCCGACGGGACGTTGAGCAGCTGGTCGGTGTCGTCCGGCGAACGTACCGCCCTGCAGACGGGGCCGTTTCGCGCCGCGGTGCCGCTCGCCGTCACCCCGGACGGCTCGCTGCTTACCACCGGCGGGTGGCGTACCAGCCGGATCGACAGTTGGGCGTTGACCACCGGGGTGGTCTCCTCGGGCTTCACCGGCTACGCCGGCCGGGTCGTCGCCGACGTGGCGGTGGCCGCCGACGGCCGGACCATCGCCGTCACCGGGCCGGACGCCCCGACGGTGCTGTTCCGGCGCAGCGGGGTGCTGCTGCGGCATCCGGAATCGGTCCAGTTCGTCGCGGTCGACCCGGCAGCGGACCGGGTCGTCACCGCCGCCGGCGACGACGTGGTACGGATCTGGGATCTGGGCACCCGTGCTGTGCGGGCCAGCGTCCGCGCGTCGGACACCGTCACCGGGGTCGCGGTCGCCGGTGACGGCACGTTCGCGGTCAGCACCACCGGCAGTGGCGTGCTGCGCTACACCGTCGCCGGTGAACTGGTCGGGCACGACACCGCCGCCGGGCGGGACGGCTGGACAACCAGGCACCCGGCGTACTCCCCGGACGGCCAGCTGCTCGCCGTCGCCGTGCTCGACCCGGCCGGCGAGGACAGCGGGGTGCTGGTCTGGCGGCTCGACCGGGACGTCGAACCGACTTTCCTGCCGACCGGTGGTGCGGTGAACGCCCTGGGCTTCGGCGCCGACGGGACCACGCTGTTGGCGACCGCCAACCACGGTGTGGTGAGCGGCGACGAGACGGTGGTGCGGGCCGAGCTGAGATCCTGGCACACCGCCGACCTGTCCGGCAGGGACCGGGCAGTCATCGCGGACCTTCAACTGACCGACCTCGCGGTCAGCCCGGACGGACACCTGGTCGCGGTGGCCCGCAGCAACGGTCAGGTCGAGCTGCGCACCGTCGCCGGACTGGACCTGGTCGGCACAGTGGACACACCCACCACCAGGCTGTCTGCGGTGGCCTTCAGCCCGGACGGCGAGCAGCTGGTCACCACCGCCGTAAGCGACGACCTGGTCCGGGCGTGGCAAACCGACAGCGGCGAGTTGACGGCGGTGCTCGTCGGACACGTCGACAACGTCAACGCGATCGCGTTCACCCGCGACGGGCTGCTGGTCAGCGGTTCGACCGACACCTCGGCCCAGGTGTGGGACCTCGACCCGGGCCGGGTCGTGGCCCGGCTCTGCGATGTGGCGACCCCAGCTGCCCGCGCGGTCGGCGGCGAGCCGCCGCGTCGGTGCCGCTGACGGGTGCGGCCAGGCCGCCGCCGGTCAGGCCGGCCGGGTGGCACAGCAGGGCGGGTCAGCTCGGCCGGACCTCGCCGTGTTCGACGCACCGCGCCGACCAACCGGCCGGTAGCACCTGTACCTTCATCCGTCGCCGGCACCTGGTACAGAAGCGGGGTGGCTCCCAGGCCCGCGCCGCGGCGCAGTCATCGTGGTTGCCGGTGCTGGTCCCGGTACCACACCGGTCGCACCAGATCGCCTGCACGCCCGGCCGCTCAGATCGTCGCAGACAGCGCCTTGACCGGCATCTTAAGGTCGTCCAGCAGCGCCAGATCCTCTGTCGCCGGGCGGCCCAGAGTAGTCAGGTAGTTGCCGACGATCACCGCGTTGATGCCGCCGAGCAGCCCGTCCCGGGTGCCTAGATCACCGAGCGTGATTTCCCGGCCGCCGGCGTACCGCAGAATTGTTCGTGGCATCGCCAGCCGGAAGCCGGCGATGGCGCGTAACGCGTCGCGGGCCTCGACCACCGGTCGGTCACCCAGCGGAGTGCCGGGCCGTGGGTTGAGGAAGTTCAGCGGCACCTCGTGCGGGTCCAGCGCGGCCAGCTGCGCGGCGAACTCGGCCCGCTGCTCGATCGTCTCGCCCAGCCCGAGGATGCCGCCGCAGCACACCTCCATGCCGGAGTCTCGCACCATCCGCAGCGTCTCCCACCGCTCCTCGAAGCTGTGCGTGGTCACCACATTCGGAAAGTAGGAGCGGCAGGTCTCCAGGTTGTGGTTGTACCGGTGCACCCCCATGTCGACCAGTTCGTCGACCTGCTCCTGGGTCAGCATCCCGAGCGACGCCGCGACCTGGATGTCCACCTCGGCCCGGATCGCGGCGACACCCTCGCGCATCTGCCGCATCAGCCGTGCGTCCGGCCCCCGCACCGCCGCCACGATGCAGAACTCGGTGGCCCCGGTCGCCGCCGTCTGCTTCGCCGCCTCGACCAGTGACGGGATGTCCAGCCACACCGCCCGTACCGGTGAGGCGAACAGGCCGGACTGGGAGCAGAAGTGGCAGTCCTCTGGACAGCCGCCGGTCTTGAGCGAAACGATTCCCTCCACCTCGACCTCCGGCCCGCACCAGCGCGTCCGCACCTCGTGGGCGAGTTGCAGCGCGGCCGGGACCCGGTCGTCGGGCAGCCCTAGCACAGCGAGGACCCCGGCCTCGTCGAGGCCGACGCCACGCTCCAGGACTTGGGCGCGGGCTAGGTCGAGGATGTCGGACATGTGCGTACCCTACAAGGCGGCGCGAACGACGAGGGGGACCCGTGGCGGACTGGTTGGACGGCCTGCGGCGGCGGGCCGAGCTGCGGGTCAAGGCCGGGCTGGCCCGCGAGCTGCGCAACCGTACCGCCGACGACCCGCTGACCGACCTGGCCGGCAACGACTACCTCGGGCTGGCCACCCGCGCCGAGGTGGTCGCCGCGGCGGCAGACGCCCTGCACCGGTACGGCCTCGGCGCGACCGGCTCGCGGCTGGTCCGTGGCTCCACCGCCGCGCACGCCGCGCTCGAGACCGATCTGGCCGACTGGCTCGGCACCGACCGCGCGCTGGTCTTCTCCTCCGGCTACCTGGCCAACCTCGGTGCGGTCCGGGCGCTGGTCCGGCCCCGTACCCTGCTGGTCTGCGACGCGCACAATCACGCCTCGCTGATCGACGGCGGCCGGCTCGCCGGCGCGCAGACCGAGGTCGTCGCGCACGCCGACCCGGCTGCCGTGGACGCGGTGCTGACCGCCCACCCCGGGCGGCCCGCGGTGGTCGTCACCGAGTCGGTCTTCTCCGTCGACGGCGACCCGGCGCCGCTGGCCGCGCTGCACGCGGTCGTCCGCCGGCACGGTGCGCTGCTGCTGGTCGACGACGCACACGCGCTCGGTGTCATCGGGCCGGCCGGTGCCGGCGGCGTTGCCGCCGCCGGGCTCGCCGGCCAACCCGACGTGGTGGTCACCGCGACCCTGTCCAAGGCGCTCGGCGGTGCCGGGGGAGTGCTGGCCGGGCCGCAGCCGCTGATTCGGCACGTGGTCGACACCGGGCGTACGTTCATTTTCGACACCGCGCTCGCCCCGGCGGTCGCCGCCGGGGTACACGCAGCACTGACGCTGGCCCGCGACGGGGCGCGGCTGCGGGTCGAACTGACCGACCGGGTCGCCGCCGCCGTGGGCCGGTTCACCGGTGCCGGTCTGGACCTCGGCGGGCCTCCGGCCGGCGGGGTGGTGTCGCTCGGCGCGCCCGGGCCGGAGACCGCGCTCGCCTGGGCGCGGGACTGCCGCGACCGGGGGGTCGCGGTCGGCTGCTTCCGGCCACCGTCCACCCCGGACCAGCGGGCCCGGCTGCGGATCACGGTCAACGTCGGGATCCCCCGGGCCGACTTCGACCGGGCGCTCGACGTGATCGTGGAGTGTGCGCCGTGACCGGCTGGCACGGTGCGGTGGTCGTCACCGGCACCGACACCGGCGTCGGCAAGACCGTGGTGACCGCGGCGGTCGCCGCCGCCGCCCAGGCCGCCGGCCTGCGGGTGGCGATGGTCAAACCAGGTCAGACCGGCACGGTGACCGGCGAGCCGTCGGACGCCGACGTGGTGACCCGGCTGGCCGACCCGGCCACCGTGCGCACCATCGCCAGCTACCCGGAGCCGCTGGCCCCGTTGGCCGCCGCCCGGGTCGCCGCGGCCGAGCCGCTGGAGCTGTACGCGGCCGTCGACGCGGTACGCGAGGAGGCCGACAAGCACGACCTGGTGCTCGTCGAAGGGGCCGGCGGGCTGCTGGTGCCGATGGGCCTGCGACCGTCCGGCGAGCCGTGGACCATCGCCGACCTGGCGGTGTCGCTCGGCGCGCCGGCGGTGGTGGTGTCCCGGGCCGGGCTGGGCACCCTCAACCACACCACGTTGACCCTGGAGGCGCTGGACCGCCGGGCGGTCCCCGCCGGCGTGGTGCTCGGCGCCTGGCCGGCCGAGCCCGAACTGGTGCACTGGGCGAACCTGAGTGAACTGGTCCCGACCATGGTCGGCGCGGTGCCCGATGGCGCCGGCACCCTCGAACCCGGGGTGTTCCGCCGCTCCGCGCCCGGCTGGCTGACCCCGGCGCTGTACGGCGTACTGGACGACTGGCGGGCGTGGGCGGACGAGACCAGCTGACCGCCCGACCTCTGTGCAGGGCCAACCTGCGGCAGCCGGGCCGGCGCTGGTCAGTCGGCCACGGCGGAGCCCGGCCGTCGGATCACCAGCGCGTCCGGCATCCGGAATGACAGGTTGTCCGGTGACCACGGCGCCCGGACCACCTCGGCACCGGTGAGCAGCGGCACCGCCTGCTCGACCACCACCGCCGTCTCCATCCTGGCCAGCTGTGCCCCCACGCAGCGGTGCGCCCCCGCGCCGAAGGCCAGGTGCCGGCGGGAACCCGGCTGACCGGGGACGAACTGGTCGGTCCGCGCCACCACGGCCGAATCCCGGCCGGCCGCCGCCAGCCAGAGCACGACGCTCGACCCAGCGGGCGCCGGCACGCCCGCCACCGTCGTGTCGAGCGCCGTCCGCCGCCGCCAGGTGACGATCGGCGGCACCAGTCGCAGTCCCTCCTCGACCACATCGTCGACGTTGATCGATCCGTCGGTGAGCCCGGCGAGTACTGCCGGCTCGCCGGCCAGCCGGTGCAGCAGCAGCGTCAGGAACTGCGAGGTGGTCTCCTGTCCGGCGACCAGCAGGAAGAACAGCGCGCCGACCACCGAATCGGTCGGCTGACCGGCCTCGCGCAGCGACTTCGCCAGCCCGCCGCCGGTCACCGCGAAGTCGCGCAGCACGGTGTGGAACCGGCCCACCGTGTGGGCCAGCTCGTGCTGTCGGTCAGCGTCCACCGGGGCCCAGAACAGCTCCAGCGCTGCGCGGGCGAACCGCTTCACCGTGTCGGTCGCGGCCGGCGGCAACTCGACCAGCCGGGCCAGCACCAGCAGCGGCAGGTCGGCGGCCAGCCCGGCGTACAGGTCGACCCGGCCGCCGGCGGCCAGCTTCGCGGCCAGCCCGGCCACCCGCTCGCTGACCAGCCCGGCCAGCCAGTCCCGCTGACCGGCGACCCGGGTCGGGTGCAGCGCCTCGGCGACCACCGCCCGGATCGCCGGATGGCTCGCGGTGCCGTTGTTCGCCAGCGTCGGCGGCAGCCGGAAGCCGTACGAGGCCAGCACCCGCAGCGCGGCCACCGGCACCGGGGTGACCGCGTCCAGGGCGTTGTCCGGCCGGAAGGTCGCCGGATCGGCGAGCACCTGACGGACCAGGGCGTGTCGGGTCACCAGCAGATGCGGGGCACCGGTGTGGTCGGCGACGCGGACCACCGGCGGCCACCGGTCGTCAAGCCTCTCCCAGTTGCGGAACAGCACCCGGTCACGCTAGCGCCCGCCCCGGCCGGCGTACCGGCGGGCGCAGCTGCCAGACCCGGGCACGCCGTACCCGGACGCTCTCCAGCGCCGGCGGCACCGGCACCTGGTAGTCGGCCAGCTCGGTGAACCGCTCCCGGGGCAGGTACGCCCGGTCCGGGTCACCGACCAGCACCCGGGCCCCGTCGGCGGCGGCACCCAGCAGGAAGCGCAGCATCCGCGCGGCCATCGCCTCGCTGTAGAACACGTCACCGGCCAGCACCACCTGCGCGTCGCCGTGATCGCCGTCGAGCAGGTCGGCGACGGTGACGTCCAGCCGTACCTGGTTCGCGGCGGCGTTGAGCCCGGCGGCGGCACCGGCAACCGGGTCCACGTCGACCGCGCGTACCGTCGCCGCTCCGGCCCTGGCCGCCGCGATAGCGACCAGCCCGGAGCCGCTGGCCAGGTCGAGCACCCGCAGGCCGGCGACGGTCTGCGGATGGTCCAGCAGGAACCGGGCCAACGCCTGACCGCCGGCCCAGGGGAACGCCCAGAATGGCGGTGGTTGTTCGCTGCGGAACTCACCCTCGGCCAGCTCCCACAGGCCGATCGGCTCGGCCGCCTGATAGAGCCGCAGTTCCGGCACGTAGGTAACCGGGGCGAGCCGGGCGTGGGCACGGACGAAGGTCGACAGCTCGGCGCTTGACAGATCAGTGGTCACCATCCGGATTGTGCCGGCCGGTCCGGCGAGCGCTGGTCGCGGCCAGCGGTTACCGGTTCACCACAGGTGGTGAATTAACCCGTTTCAGTTCGCACTGGGTGAGAAGAACGGACCCTGTCCGGTCCAGCGGTACGGCCGTACTGTGGCCAGTGGACACGGTACGGATGCCGGGTGGCAACCCGGAGAAGGTGGTGAGCTGGGTGGGGCGAATCGCGGTCCGGGTCGGGGTCGGGCTGGCCGCAGTGGCCGGACTGATGCTGACCGCGGCGACACCGGCGTTCGCCCAGGCCGGCTACCGGGCGCAGGTCACCGAGCTGCCGGACGAGGCGGTCGCGGGTGCCGGGACAGTCGAGATGACCGTGGTGGTCAGCCGGAACCTCGGCGGCGAGTGCGAGAAGGTCCGCTGGTCGTTGGTGCTGCGCTCGGACGGTGTCGGCCTCGACGAGATCCGGGCTGCCCGGGTCGAGCAGGGCACGGCGTTCGCGGTCGACGTGCAGACCGACGGTGACGACGCGCGGCTGACCGACGTGCAGCTCGATCCCGGCATCCTCTGCGCCGACCGCACGGTCACCGCGCAGTACCAGTTCAGCTTCGCCGACGACGCCGAGGGCAAGGTGACCTTCACCGTCGAGGCGTACGACGAGAACACACAGCTGCTGGCCGACACCGCGGCGACCCTGCCGGTGGTCGGCGAGCCGGGTGGCCCGGATCCCGAGCCGTCCGAACCGGCCGAGGAGCCGGTGGACAGCCAACCCGGGGCCGAAGTGCCGGACGGCGACGCACCGGCCGGTGTCGGCGGTGGCGGACCGCAGCCGGTGGACGCGATCCCGGCCGGCGATGCCTCCGGTATCCCGGTCGCCTGGTTCATCGCCGGTGGCGCGATGGTCTTCGTCGGCTTCGGTTTGCTGCTGCGGGTCCGGGCCCGGCTGATGCGCGGCCTCGCCGACCCCGACGACGCGGTGCCGGCCGTCGCCGGCGCCGGTGTGGGTGCCAAGGCACCCCCGTTCGGCGGCTGGAGCCCGTCGAGTCGGGCCGGCCGGAGAGGTCGCTTCGGCTTAGGCCGGCAGACCGACCCGGGCGGCCGCCGCCGACCAGGCTTCGGCGCCGGCCGCCGTGGGCAGATACGTTCGTAACCGGCGACCGCGTCGGATCAACGCCCGCAGCTCGGCGAGCCCGCCCCGGACGGTGCCGGCGGCTCGGGCCTGCACCACGACGTTGCCGAGCGCGGTCGCCTCGACCGGGCCGGCGACCACCGGTAGCCGGCAGGCGTCCGCGGTGAGCTGGCAGAGCAGTTCGTTGCGGGCCCCGCCGCCGACCAGATGCACCACGGTCACCTCGTGGTCGGCGAGTTCGGCCGCCTGACGTACCGCCGACCGGTGGGCGAGGGCGAGGCTGTCGACGACGCAGCGGACCACGGCGGCGGGCGAGTCCGGCACCGGCTGACCGGTGTCCGCGCACGTCCGGGCCAGCCGGGCCGGCATGTCACCGGGTGGCAGGAACACCGGGTCGTCCGGGTTGACCACCGCGGCGAGCGGCGGCTGGCGGGCGGCCTGCGTGAGTACCGCCGCCAGCTCCACCGGCCGGCCCCGCTCCCGCCAGTGCCGTAGGCATTCCTGCAGCAGCCAGAGACCCATCACGTTACGCAGATACCGTACGGTGCCGTCGATGCCGGCCTCGTTGCTGAAATTCGCCGCCCGGCTGGCCGTCGACAGCACCGGTGCGGCCAGTTCGAGCCCGACCAGCGACCAGGTGCCGCACGAGATGAACGCGAACGATCCGTCCACCGCCGGTACGGCGACCACCGCCGACGCGGTGTCGTGCGAGCCGACCGTGGTCACCGGCACCGGCCGGTCGGCGCCGATCGCGGACCGTACCTGACGACGCAGTTCGCCGGCCGGCTCACCCGGCCGGCGCAGCGGGCCGAAGAGCCGCTGCGGGATGCCGGCGTCGGCGATCACGTCTGTCGCCCAGCGGCGGGTGTGCACGTCGAGCAGCTGGGTGGTGGAGGCGTTGGTGACCTCGGTGCCGGCCTGCCCGGTCAGCCAGTAGGCGAGCAGGTCGGGGATCATCAGCAGCCGGTCGGCGGCCGCCAGCGTCGGCGTGTCGGCGGCCGCGACCAGCTGGAACAGTGTGTTGAACGGTAGTTGCTGCACGCCGGTGGTCCGGTAAAGCCGGTCGGCACCGAGCCGGGCGACCACCCGGTCGGCGACCCCGTCGGTGCGCCGGTCGCGGTAGTGCACCGGGTTGGCGAGCAGATCACCCCCGCTGTCCAACAGCCCGTAGTCGACCGCCCACGAATCGACGCCGATGCTCATCAGATCGGCCCGGCCGGCCACCGCTGCCCGCAACCCGGTCACGGTCTGCGAGTACAGCCGCAGTACGTCCCAGTACAGGGTGCCGGCCACCTGCACCGCGTCGTTGTCGAACCGGTGCACCTCGGTCAGCGTGACACCGTCCGGGTCGACCTCGCCGAGCATCACCCGGCCGCTGGCCGCGCCGAGATCGACGGCGGCCACCGCCGCCCGGTCGGTGGTCACCGGAGGAAGGCAGCGGGTACGCCGGCGTCGACCGGCAGGTGGGTGCCGGTGGTGTGGGAGAGGTCGTCGGTGGCCAGCACGAAGACGGCGTTCGCCACGTGCTCCGGCAGCACCTCACGCTTCAACAGCGTGCGGCGGGCGTAGAACGCGCCCAGCTCCGCCTCGGGTACGCCGTACATGGCGGCCCGCTGGGCACCCCAGCCGGCGGCGAAGATCCCCGAGCCACGGACCACGCCATCCGGGTTGACGCCGTTCACCCGGATGCCGTGTGCGCCCAGTTCGGCGGCGAGCAGCCGCACCTGGTGCGCCTGATCCGCCTTTGCCGCGCCGTACGCGACGTTCTCCGGCCCGGCGAACACCGAGTTCTTGCTGACCACGTAGATGATATCGCCGCCGATACCCTGGTCGACCATGATCCGGGCGGCGGCCCGGGACACCAGGAACGACCCGCGTGCCATCACCCGGTGCTGCCGGTCCCAGTCGTCGTCGGTGGTTTCCAGCAGCGGCCGGGACAGCGACAACCCGGCGTTGTTGACGACCAGGTCGACCCCACCGAAGACCAGCGCGGCACGGGCCAGTGCCGCCTCGACCGCATTGGCGTCGGTGACATCCACGGTGACCGCGACCGCCCGGTCCGGCCCGCCGATCCTGCCGGCCACCTCGGCGGCGGCCGCGCCGTCGCGGTCGGCGACGACCACGCTGGCGCCCTCGCCGGCCAACCGGCGGGCGGTGGCCGCGCCGATGCCCGACCCGCCGCCGGTGACCAGCGCGACCCGTCCAGCCAACGGCCGGGACGCCGGCAGCCGGCGCAGCTTCGCCTCTTCCAGCGCCCAGTATTCGATGCGGAACTTTTCCGCCTCGTCGATTGGCGTGTACATCGATACCGCCTCGGCACCGCGCATCGCCTCGATCGCGTTGCGGTAGTACTCGCCGGCGATCCGGGCCGTCGCGGCGTCCCGCCCGTAGCTGAACATGCCGACCCCCGGCACCAGCACGATCGTCGGATCGGCACCGCGCATCGGCGGCGAGTCCGGTCCGGCGTGCCGTTGGTAGTAGGCCCGGTAGGCGTCCCGGTACCGCTGGTGCAGCTCACCGAGCCGGTCGCGGACCTCGGCCAGCGGGGTGTCCGCCGGCAGGTCCAGCAGCAGAGGCCGGACCCGGGTCCGGAGGAAGTGGTCCGGGCAGGAGGTACCGAGCTCGGCCAGCCGGGGGAGCGCCCTACGGGACAGGAAGTCCAGCACCACCGAGTCGTCGCTGAACTGGCCGACCTGCCGGCCGTCGGTGCTGACCAGGCCACGGATCAGCGGGGCGAGCGCGGCGGCGCGGGCGGCCCGTTGGTCGGCGGCGAGCGCCGCGTACCCGTCCCGGACCGGCCCGAACGGCTCCGGCCGGCCGTGTTCGGCCAGGAACCGGTCGATGCTGGAGATGATCTCCATTGACCGGGCTTCGCACTCGTCGCTGGTCGCCCCCCACGCGGTGATCCCGTGCCCGCCGAGGATCACGCCGATCGCCTGCGGATTGTCCCGGGCAAGTGCGGCGATGTCGACGCCCAACTGGAAGCCGGGCCGCCGCCACGGCACCCACAGCACCCGGTCGCCGAAGCAGCGCCGGGTCAGCTCGGGCCCGTCAGCCGCCGTGGCGAAGGCCAGCCCGGCCTCCGGGTGCAGGTGGTCGACGTGGGCGGCGTCGATCAGGCCGTGCATCGCGGTGTCGATCGACGGGGCCGCGCCGCCCCGACCGTGCAGGCAGTAGTCGAGCGCCGGCACCATCTCGTCCTCACGTCGCGGCCCGACCGGCTTGCCGTGTCGCCGGCCCAGGTAGCGTCCGGCCAGCTCGTGCAGGCGGTCGACCCGCAGCACCGCCAGCCCGGCGTCGGTCAACGTGCCGATGTCGCCGCCGGAACCCTTGACCCACATCAGCTCGACCGGGTCGCCGGTAACCGGGTCGTCGGCGGTGGCCTTGACGGAGATGTTGCCGCCACCGTAGTTCGTGGTCCGCCGGTCAGCGCCCAGCCGGTGGCCGCGGGCCAGCAGCGCGGCGACCTCGGGATGCCCGGCGGTCTGTGGCTGTCGGTCGGTCTGTGGCTGTCCGGCCATGTCAGGCCCCCCAACCGGCCGGCTGGCCGTCGGCCCGTTCGGCGACGATCCGTTCGGCGTACCCGCTGCGGGCGTAGGCGGCCATCGGATCCGGGTCCAGCCCCTGCTCGGCGCGTAGCTCGCGGAGCAACGGCCGTACGTCGGTGTGATAGGCGTCCATCAGCACGGCGTTGGCGCCCAGCACGTCCCCGGTGGACTGCGCGACGGCCAGTGCCGCCGTGTCGACCAGCAGCGCCTTGGCGGTGGCCTCCTGGACGTTGAGGACGGACCGGATCTGGCCGGGGATCTTCGGCTCGATGTTGTGGCACTGGTCGAGCATGAAGTTGATGCCGCTGGCCGGCCGCAGCGCGTCCGCCGAGACGATCTCGAACATGATCCGGAAGAGCTGGAACGGGTCGGCGGCGCCGACCATTAGATCGTCGTCGGCGTAGAACCGGGAGTTGAAGTCGAAGGCGCCGAGCCGCCCGGCCCGCAGCAGGAATGCCACGATGAACTCGATGTTGGTGCCCGGGGCGTGGTGGCCGGTGTCGATCACCACCTGGGCCCGCTCGCCGAGTCGCAGGCAGTGCGCGTACGCGGTGCCCCAGTCCGGCACGTCGGTGGTGTAGAAGGCCGGCTCGAACAGCTTGTACTCCAGCAGCAGCCGCTGATGCTCGCCGAGCCGGGCGTAGGTGACGTCGAGCGCCTCGGCGAGCCGGTCCTGCCGGACACGAATACTGTCCTGGCCCGGGTAGTTGGTGCCGTCGGCGAACCACAGCTTCAGGTCGGTCGACCCGGTGGCGTCCATCACGTCGACACAGTCGAGCAGGTGAGCGACGGCCTTGCGCCGGATCCGGGGGTCGGGATTGGTGACGCTGCCGAGGCGGTAGTCGTCGTCGGAGAAGACGTTGGCGTTGATGGTGCCGATCCGTACCCCCAGGTCGGCGGCGTGCCGGGCGAGCTGGGCGTAGTCGTCGACCCGGTCCCACGGGATGTGCAGTGAGACCGTGGGGGCGATGCCGGTGACCGCGTGCACCTGGGCCGCGTCGGCGATCTTCTCCTCGGGGGTACGGGGCACCCCGGGCTGGCCGAACACCTTGAACCGGGTGCCCGAGTTGCCGTACGCCCAGGACGGCACCTCAATTCGCTGTTCCCGGAGCGCGTCCTTGATCCGGCGGATCATATCACTCGTTTCTGGTACGAAGTCGGGTCTTCTGCCGGTCGTGGCGGCTGGGCTGGCAGCGGCCGGCCCAGCCGCGGCGATCGGGCATCGCCAGGGCGCGGGCCGTCGAGCGCGGCGAGTTGCTCGTCGAGGTCGAAGATCTCCTCGAGCAGGACGAAACCCTCGTCGGGGCGCCGGCCGCCCAGTTCGGTGAAGAACGGTGCCATCTCGGCCTGCCACCGGGCGTTGACCTCGGTGCGGGCCATCGCCGCCTGCGCGGCGGCCAGATCGTCAGCCCGGACATGGCCGACCAGCAGGCCGTCGGGGTGCAGGAAGAGTGCGTAGTCATGCCAGCCGGCGGCGCGCAGTGCATGCAGCATCTCCGGCCAGACGGCCGCGTGCCGGGCCCGGTACTCAGCCAGTCGATCCGGTCGGACCCGCAGCACGAAGCAGTACCGCCGCACCGGCACCTCCCGGATGAACCGTTTCAACAGCCGACCCAAACATACGAGCGACCAAACCGGGCTGTCAAGGTCGTGGATCAGCCGCCCAATCGGGTGCCGCGAGTATCCTGACTGGACTCGCGGACCACCAGCTCCGGCTCGAAGACCACCTGGCGGTGGCGGTGCGAGTCCGGGCTGGCCGCCTCCTCCAGCAGCAGAGCCGCCGCGGTCTGCCCGAGCCGCTGCCGGGGCTGGCGTACCGAGGACAGCGGCACCGCCGCCGCCGCGGCGAACTCGATGTCGTCGTAGCCGACCAGCGCGATGTCCTCGGGTACCCGTACCTGCTGACGAGTCAGCCCCTGCAGGACCCCGAGGGCCAGCAGGTCGTTGGCGCAGAACACGGCGGTCACCCGGGAGGTGCGGGGCACACCGAGCATTCGTGCGGCGGCGTCCCGCCCGGCGGCCACCGTCAGGCTCGGCGTATCGAACCGGCGCAGCTGCCGTTCGTCGAGTCCGGCCTCGGTCAGCGCCCGGAGCGCCCCGGCGTACCGGTCCCGGACCTGTTCCAGATGCCCGGGCCCGCCGACGTACGCGATCCGTCGGTGCCCGGCGTCGATCAGATGACGCAGGGCCAGCTCGCCGCCGAGCCGGTCGTCGACCGAGACCGAGCAGAGGTCCGGCCGGCGGGACCGCCGGTCCAGCAGAATCACCAGTACGCCGCGATCGCGCAGCCGCAGCAGCCGGTCGCTGGCGTCGTCGACCGGGGTGATCAGCACCCCCTGCACCCGCTGCTCCTCCAGCAGGTCCAGGTAGGCGCTCTCCTTGCCGGCGTCGCCGTCGCTGTTGCAGAAGATCACCGGCATGCCGGCACCGCTGGTGGCGTCCTCGACGCCCCGGGCCACGTCGGTGAAGAACGGGTTGGCCACGTCCAGCACCACCAGGCCCAACGTGCGGCCCCGGCCCCGGCGTAGTTGTCGGGCCGCGTCGTTGGGGACGAAGCCGAGTTCGTTGATCGCGGCGAGCACCCGGGACCGGGTGCCGACCGCGACGATGTCCGGCCGGTTGAGCACGTTCGACACCGTGCCGACGGAGACGCCGGCCCGCGAGGCGACGTCCCGGATGCTGATCCCTGCTCCCGGCACCCAGGCCTCCTTCTCCGTGGGCGGCGCGCGGTCACCGGTGGTAGGTCCGGGCCGCTCCCGGGGCGATTATCCGCCTACCGGTCGTCGCCGGACAGTGGCAGGTCGGCCGGACGCCGGTTGCCGTAACCACCGGTCCCGAGCAGGCCGAGTCGCCCGCCCAGCGGGCCAAGCGGCGGTTTGAACCGTTTCGACGCGGCGACGATCAGGCCAGCTCCTCCGGCTTGCGGCCGATCTCGCGCGCCACGGCCAACCGGATCCACTCGGTGAGCTGCCGGCGGGAAACCACCCGGTCGTGCATCGCGGCCTGCACCGCCAGACCGTCGATCAGCGCGTTGATCCGCCAAGCCGCGCCCTTCGGGTCCGGACACTGGAAGGTGCCGTCGGCACACCCGGTGGCGATTACCTTGATCAGGGCCTCTTTCCAACGCAGGTCGAGGTTGCGGCACACCCGGTTCAAGGCGGGGGTACGCAGCGACTCCGACCAACCGTCGATCCATAGCGTCCACGCCTTGGACTTGCCGGTCGGGGCGTACAGCCGAATGATCTTCTTCAGTTTCTCCAGCGGCTCGGCGGACGACCGGACGACCGTGTCGAGTCGGGCCAGGTCCTGCTCGGCGGCGTACGCGAACGCCTCGGCGAGCAGCCGGTCCTTGGTGGAGAAATGGTAGAAGACCAGCGCCTGACTCACCCCGGCGGCTTCCGCCACGTCTGCGGTGCGGGTGTTGGCCAGGCCACGCTCCACGATCACCTCACAGGCGGTGCGCAGCAGCGAGTCAAGGCGTACTTCGGCCGAACGTCTTGTCACGGCGAACACGGTAACGCACTATCATCGATACGATGAGTTACCAGTCAATTTCCTGACTCAGGAAGGAGCCGGGATCAGGTAAGGCGAATCGATTTCACGGTGCCCGGAGGCTGGTGGCGGGATATGTGAACTTTGTCGGGTATCCTGCCGTGGGCGCGCCCGGCCACCCCCCGAGTTGGCACTCTCGCGACGGCTGGGCTAAAGTTCTCATCCGTTGGCAGGAACGCCCGAGGGCGGGAAGGCCAGCTGAGACAAGCGGACGTAGCGCAGTTGGTAGCGCATCACCTTGCCAAGGTGAGGGTCGCGGGTTCGAGTCCCGTCGTCCGCTCGGAGATGCCACCACAGCACGTCGGGGGCAACCTCGGTGGAGTGGCCGAGAGGCGAGGCAACGGCCTGCAAAGCCGTGTACACGGGTTCAAATCCCGTCTCCACCTCGTCACAACGAGGGCGATTGGCGCAGTGGGAGCGCGCTTCCTTGACACGGAAGAGGTCACTGGTTCAAACCCAGTATCGCCCACCAGCTGTACGAGCACGTCACAGGGCCCGTTGCCGGACATCCGGTAACGGGCCCTACTGCTGTCCCGGCCCTTACCTGGAGTCGGTCCACAGGGGGAGCGGGACCGCTCTTCGGGAGTGACAGCTTCCGTTGACCCGTTGTCCTGCTCGGGTAGTGGGCGGCGCGGTCGACTCTTGCGGGAGATCGACATGGTCCCGCGCCGCCCACAGCAGGCTACTGGTCTTGAACACGGCTGATCTCGGGTCCCGGACTGGACGCGGCCTGAGTCAGGGCTCGGGCCTGGATGACTCACTTGGTGGACGCGGGGCCGAGGGGCGCGGCAGGCGTGGCGTGGTGGTAGCGCGGGTGCACGGCGGGTGGTTGTCGGAGGAGGTAGCGCAGGGCGGAGGCGGCGATCGAGGGAAGGTAGCCGACGGTGCGCCATTGTGAGTCGCCGTCGAGGTGGTGCCCGGCGGCGGTGAGCCCGGTATGGATGCCGGGGAGGTGGGCTGCGCCCCAGATCATGACGGTGTCTTCGGTGGTCGTCACGGCGGCGTCGAGGGCGAGGGCGGTGCGGGTGTCGGTGAGAACCTGGGCCACGGCCCGCATGCGGGGGTCGTGGTGGGGTCGGGGAACGGTGTTCTTCGCCGCAGAGGAGGCGATCAAGCGGGTACTGAGGGCGAAGAAGGCGTAGACGCGGCTGAGTTGCCAGACCTGCTGGTCGGGCCAGTCGAACAGGGCGCGTCGGGTGGTGAGGTAGCGGGTCATGGCGTCGGTGCCGGCCTGACGGATGACGTCAAGGTCAGTGAGATCTTTTCGCTGCCAGGTGGGGTGGTGGAGCAAGCTGGGTTGGCGTACCCAGCCGAGAGGGGCCATCCGGACGCTTTCGAGGTCGCGTAGGGCGTTGAGGTCGTCGAGGACGGCCTGCTCTGCCTGGGTGGGTTCGTCGCCGGGTGTCTCGTACTGGGCGTTCTCGTAATGGACGACGTATCCGTCTTGTTGGTAGCAGTCGATGTCGTGCAGGAGCCCTCGGTAGTAGGCGGGCTCGGCGTAGTGGTGCGTGGCGACGACGACGATTCGCTGCCCGCTGTCGGGGTGGCGGTATGAGCTGATCGGCGTCTGGAGGACGAGGCGTCGCCGGTGGCCGGTGGTGAGTCGGAGGTAGGGGATCATGCGCTGGGTGTCCTCGGTACGGGTAGGTGGGCGCGGTCGGTGGCGAGGATGGTGAGGATGTCGGACAGGGCGATGGGGTCCAGCTCGAGCACGATCTCGTCGTGTCCGGGGTCGTAGGCAACGTTGACGACCCCGACGAGGTAATGCTCACCGAGGCGGACGCTGACGGGATTGGTGCGGCGTCGGGTGAGCAGGTCGATGAACTGCTCACGATTGAGGGTTTCGCCGCGGAAGGTGGCGCTGGTCGGCATGGCTCTGTCCAAGGAATCCGTCGCGGTACCAGTGGAGGGTCGGGATTTCGTGCCAGCCGGGCCAGTCGGTGTTGATGGCGATGTGGCCGTCGCGCTGGCGCAGGACGATCTGTCCGTCGTGGACGAGGGTCGCGTCGTCTTCGGGGCTTGTGTGCATGCAGCGTGGGTAGGGCTCATTCGGGTTCGCCGGTGTGGTGGTGCAGGATGATGACGGCGGTGAGGACGAGGAGTCCGGCGGTGAGGAGCCTGCGGGCCCGGTACTTGGCGTAGGCCCAGGCCACGCTGTCACCGGCGTTGAGGATGGCAATGGCGAGCAGGATGATGCCGACCGCGACGGCGGCAGGGGTAGTCACCGGTTCGCCTTCAGCGCATCGGCGGGCGGTGCGGTGGCGGTGGTGTCGAGGCTGTACTCGGCGGCCACGTCAGCTCCCGGCGGGAGCGCGGCCGACGTGGGACAGAGCGAGGTTGCCTTTGACCACTAGGTCCGGGTGGAGCAGCAGCCGACGGAAGGCGTCGATGTCGTCGGGGGTCATGCCGGCGGCGGTGAGCCGGTCGCGGATCACCCCGGCGGTGGCGTAGGGCAGGAGGCAGCCGGGTTGCCCGCCGGTCCACGTACCGGTGTGGCCGGTCGTGTCGACGTGCAGGCCGAGGGCGCGCATCGCATGGTGCGCGCGGCGACCCCACGTCAGGTCGTTGCCGGAGCCGGTGAGCACAGCCCCGAACGCCCGGTGGTAGGCGGCGAAGAGCCGGTCGGCTTCGTCGGGGTCAGGGGCGGACAGCACGGAGCTGCGCCAGGTGGGTTCGAACTCCTCGACGATGAGCATTCCGCCGGGGGTGAGTGCGTCGACGAGTCGGGTGAGCACGGCGGTGCGCTGGTCTGCTGGTAGATGTGCCAGGAGGAGCCGGACGTGGATGAGGTCGTAGCCGTCGTCGGGCAACGGGTCGGTGACGATGTTGTGGCGGATCAGCCGGACGCGGGGGTGCCGGCGGCTCGGGGTGAGGTCGATGTCGGTGGCGGTGACGTCGCCGTGCGGGGCCATCTCGGCGAGGGTCGCGGCGATGCAGCTGGCTCCGACGGCGACGACGAGGCATCGGGCGTCGGCGCGGACTCCGACCCGGCGCAGCTGCCACCGGGAGAACGGGTCGAGCATGCCGGCCAGGGCGTCGAGCATGACCGCGTTGTCGTCGCGGGTGTCAGGTGGGGCGTCGCCGAACAGGTAGGTGGACGTGGTCACAGCTGTCTCCTTCAGACATAAGGGTCACCGGGCATGGCCTGGACCCGGCGGTTCGGATGCGCGCCTGCCCGGGGGGTTAGGCGGTCGTGTGGCGGATCCACGGCGCTGCCCTGGCGCAGGCGGCGGTGAGGAGCCCGTACATCGCGGTGCTCATGGCGGCGAGGACCGTGATGGCGGCGAAGGCCATGTCGGCGCGGGTGCCGGCGTTCTGGATGACGACGCCGAGCCCGGCGAGCCCGCCGAACAACTCCGACACGACGGCGCCGATCAGGGCGAGGGGTAACGCGATCCGCAGCCCGGAGCACAGGTGCGGTAGCGCGGCCGGCAGCCGGACCTTGACGAACGTCTGCCAGCGGGACGCGGTCAGGGATCGGGCCAGCTCGACCAGATCCGCCGGGGTGGACGTCAGGCCGGTGGCGGTCGCGAGGGCGATCGGCAGGAAGCACATCAGCCAGACCAGGACGATCTTCGGCCCTGCGCCGAAGCCGAGGGCGATGATCAGCACCGGCACCAGGGCGGGTTTCGGTAGCACACTGAGGACCAGCAGAGCCGGGGTGAGCGCCCGAGCCAGTGGCCGGGACATCGCCAGGACAATGCCGAGCATCATCGCCGTGACGGCGGCGAGCGTGTAGCCGGCCATCGCTGTGGTGAGGGTGACGGCGGCGTGGTGGAGCAGGTAGCCGGGCTGGTCGCGGATCACGGCGGCGACCGCGAATGGCGGTGGCACAACATAGTCGGCCACGCCGGACACCTCGACGGCGGCCCACCAGATGGCGACCAGCCCGGCCACACCGAGAACCGGCGGGCAGGCTCCCGCGACTACCATCCACAGCCGCGCGGTGACAGCCGAGGCGAGACTCGGCGTCGGCGGCGTGGGCCGGTTCATGGGACAAGTTCCGGGGCGATGATGTCCGACGGCACCAGCCCAGCGGGTATGGCACCGGCACCGTGCAGGATCGCGATGTTACGGGCCACCCTCGCCTCGTCGAAGTGACCGAGGCGTCCTTCTGCCGGGGTGACGTAGCCGCGTAGCGCGGTCAGCTCGGCGGCGGCGAGGTGGGCCTGCTGGCCCTGCGTCTCCGGCTGAGACGCATACGCCTTGCCGGCCTGGTCGGGGTGGCTCATGCAGTAGTCCAGGCCGCGTAGCAGTGCCCGGTTGAATCGGCGGACCACGTCGGCACGGTTGGTCGCGGTCGCTGTGGAGACGGCCATCGCCGAGCCGTGCAGGTCACCGATCCAGTCGGCGAACGGCAGCACCGACAGGTCCTGCTTCGCGACGGACCGCACCAACTCGACTGCGGGCACGAACTGCGAGATGGCGTCGACTTTTCCTTCGGCGAGCAGGGCCGCGTGCTGGGTCGGCACCGGGTTGCTCACCCACTGCACACCCGAGGGGTCGAAGCCGGCCAGCTGCGCGTACGTCGGGAACAGCACGTGGTTGATGCCGCCCGGCAGGTACGACAACCGCCGCCCCGCCAGGTCACTTGGCGTGCGAATGCCCGACGACGCCAACGCGACGAAACACGCCAGGTTCCGCTGGTGCAGCACCGACGTCAGCCGGAAATCCCTGACGCCGCCGGGCGTGCTGGCCTCGATAATCGCGGCGCTCACGTCCAGCGTCGCCACGTCGACCCGTCCGGCTGCCAGCAGCTTCAGGTTCTCGCCCGACCCCTTGCCCGGCAGCACCTCCACGGCCAGGCCCTCGTCACGGAACCAGCCCTGCGCCCGCGCCACCAGCAGCGGAGCCTCCCGCCCCTGGAACCCCGCACCCGTCAACACTCTGACCGTCTGCGCTGACGCGGGGCCGGGAGCGGGTTGGCTACCGCAAGCCGAGGCAGCTGCCCCAGCCGCGACAACGGCCCCACCGGCGAGTAGCCGGCGACGGGTGATCGTACGCACCATCAGAACCTCACTTACTTAGTAATACATGTCGGGATGAATGAAGGGCGCGGACGCCAGGAAGCCGCAGCGGGCAGAGCGGGATGGCCTGCCCTCCCGTCCTCGACGACGGGGGACGCCCAGGCATGGGAGGGCAGGCCGCGGCTGAGGTGTTCCGCCTCAGCTCCTACGCGAGGTGGCACCTCAACCAGACCGAAAACTTAGGTTGCTAAGTAAGACAAGTCAATACTGAACACTTGGCTTACTTGCTAACACAGGTCAGGCGTGATGCGATGGCTTCACCTACGCGAGGAGCCTGCCGTGCCGACCCCCTCCCAGCCCGCAGAGCCGGTCTTCCGGCGGATCATGCGCGACATCGAGACCGCCATCGCCACCGGCGACCTCAAACCCGGGGACAAGATCCCATCCACAGCGGAGCTCGGCGAACAGTACGAATGCTCGGCACCGACCGTCCGCCAGGCCCTCGCGCGCCTCCAGGAACGCGGCATCCTCCAAGGCCACCAAGGGCGAGGCGTCTACGTCAGCAACGCGCCGAGCTGACCAGGGACTGGTACCTGCGGTTGTGTAGTCGGCACCGGCAAGGATCGCGCCGCGAAAGCTCGTCGCTCATCTTCGCTGACCGGTGACACTCGACCTTCCGGCCGCTCGGTGCCTGCTGGGCCAGGTCGGGTGCTCCAGCGGAGGTTGCTCGCACCGACTACGATCTGACTCCCGGTATCAGGTCCGACGCTTCTGGTGACCACGAGGTGAGTGCATGTCTGGTCGGCGAGTTGCCTGGGCCGCAGGCATCGCGGTGGTGCTCGCCGCCGCGAACAGCGCGGTGATCAACAGGTTGCAGGGCGGCTGGCAGTGGTGGCTCGCGGCAGGGGTGTTGACACTGGTCGGGGCGTTGGTAGCGGGCTGGCTGGCCGGAGGAGTGTCGGAATCACACCGGCGAGTCGGTGCTGGTGCGGTGGTCGCTGGTCGGGACCTCGGCGGCCGGGTCCGGACCAATCCGTCCACTACGGCTGGTGATGAGCTTATGCCGCAGTCCGGGATCGCTCCGGGCGCGGTGGTCGCTGGCCGGGACATCACCGGAGGAGCGGACATCGACACCACCGGCGGCAGAGCCCGGTCGTCGCGACAGCAGGGACCGGTTCAGTAACGGTGGGACCGAGATGGCAGTTGGCCCCGGGCGCGGTCGCCGCTGGCCGGGACATCACCGGGACGGTGCATACCGGACCGACGTACGTGCAGGTCACGGTGGGCCGGTTCGACCGGCTGAATGACGCGATCTTTGATCCGACACCGTTGTACGAGCAGCTGGATTTCGCCCGGTTTCAAGGCCGCGCCGGCCTAATCGCTCAAATCGATGAACGGATCGCCGCCACCGACCGTGGGTATGTGGTGGTGCGAGGCGAAGCCGGGGTCGGCAAGAGCGCGCTGGCCGCGCATCTGGTGTGGACGCGGCCGTGCGCTCACCACTTCACTCGGCTCGACGGCGGAGCGCGCAACCCAATCGAGGCACGCAAGAGCCTGGCCGCCCAGTTGATCGGTGCGTGGGATCTGGCGGACAGGTTCGCCCCGGGAGACGTGTTCCCGGCGGCTGCGCAGCGGCCAGACTGGCTGGCCAAGGTCATCCGGGCGGCGATGGCGGCCCGTGATGAGCGGTTCGCGCCGGCCGAGCGCCGGCCGCTGGTGCTGGTCGTCGACGGGTTGGACGAGGCCGAGGCGGATCCGCCAGGCATGGGTACCGGGATTCCACTCGGCCTGCCGACCCCGGATGCTCTGCCAGCTGGGGCATACATCGTGGCGACCAGCCGGTATGGCCTCCCTCTGGTCGCACTGCGGGACCCGTTGCGGGTCGGCTGGTCGCAGATCGAGGTGGAGGGCGCCGACAACCTAGCCGATATGGTCGCCTACCTGCACGCCGCGACCACAGGTCCGACCCCGGATCCGGCGCTGACCACCGTGCTGACCGAGCATCGGGTCCCTGCGACGACGTTCGTCGCGACGCTGCTCGACCGCTGCCGCGGAGTGTGGATCTACTTGCGGTATGTGCTCGACGAGGTACGCGCTGGCCTGCGTCCGCCGAACGATGTGGTGTGCCTGCCGGATGGTCTGCGCGGCTACTACGAGCTGCAGATCCAGCAGCGATGGGCTACCCATCCTGACTGGCGCTCGCTGCACCTGCCCGCGCTGGCGGTGCTCGCCGCCCTCGGCCGCCCGATCGACGGCAACGACCTCGCCACCGTGCTGAACAGGCCGGACGCCACCAGCGACTTGGCGGCGTGGCTGGACGGGCCAGCCCGCGCGTTCCTCGACGTGATCAGCGGCCCGGACCGCCACCGCCACTACCGGGTCCGCCACCAGAGCCTGCGTGACCTGTTCACCGCCGCCTCGGACGGCGGAAACGAGGAACCGATCGACGGCGGGCTGACCGACGAGTTGCACGCCGCCTGGCAGACCGCGCATCGGGCGATCACGACCTGGCTGACCCCGCCCACCAACGCTGATACCGGTCGACGCGACTGGTCCGGCATCGACGACTACACCCGCCTACGACTGCCCGGACACGCTGCCATCGCCAAAATACTCGACGAGTTGATGGCCGATCCCGGATTCCTGCTGTCCTGCCCGCCTGGCCAGATCCTGGCGCATCGACACACCCTCGACACCCGCGACGCTGTCACTGCAGCTGCGGCCATGGAAAGCGCCGCTACCAGCGAGTGGAACGGCTGGTCCGACGAGAAGCGGGCGTGGTGGCTGCACGTCTGGGCTCGCAAGACCAGATCAACTCGCTTGGCAGACGCCCTCACCGTCGACCACTCTGCACGGCCCTGGCATGTGCAGACCGCCATATGGTCGGGGACCACTCATCGTATCCTCGCGCGTCGTACGAACGAAGTGATGTCAGTAGCGGTGTTGCCGGGCCTGGATGGGTGTCCCGCACCGGGTTTGATGGAGACATCGAAACCTGGGAGGAACACCAGCGATGCCCGCA